>JACMIX010000151.1 GCA_014380935.1 Gloeobacterales cyanobacterium ES-bin-141
CTTTTGCGCTCGGTGCCCGACCCTTACCAGGATGTCGAGGCTCTCTACCAGATACCGGGTTTGCCTCCCGACCTGACGCGCATCCCACCGGGATGTTCTTTCACCCCGCGTTGCCCGCACGCGATGGACAGGTGCCGCGAGGAACCTGCCCTGGTTACGGTCGGCCCTACCCACACCTCGGCCTGCTGGCTCAATATCCAGGAAAAAAACCATGTCTGATGCAACTCAGCCCCTGGTCTCCCTGCGCGATCTCAAGGTCCACTTCGAAGTCAGCTCTGCCGGTCTGGTCGAAAAGCTGTTCGGCAAAACCGCGTCTGTCGTCAAAGCAGTCGATGGCATCTCCCTCGATATCCAGCCGGGTGAGACCCTCGGGCTGGTTGGTGAATCGGGCTGCGGCAAGTCCACCCTGGGACGGGCCATCCTGCAACTGGTGAGACCCACAGCGGGCAGCATCCTGTACAAGGACCGCGACCTGTGCAAGCTGAACGACAAGCAGATGCAACCGGTACGCCGTCACCTGCAAATGGTTTTTCAGGACCCTTACGCTTCGCTCAACCCGCGCATGACCGTAGGTGATATTGTCGCGGAACCCATCAAGCTCTTCGACAACCCGCCCCGGGCGGACCTTGAGCGCCGCGTCCAGGAAATGATGCAAATAGTCGGGCTCAACCCGCGTTTCATCAAGCGCTACCCGCACGAATTTTCAGGCGGTCAGCGTCAGCGCATCGGCATCGCCCGTGCCCTCGCGGTCAGACCGGACTTTATCGTGGCAGACGAGCCGATTGCTGCCCTCGACGTCTCTATTCAGGCGCAGATCCTCAATCTCTTGAGCCAGTTGCGCCGCGATTTCGGCCTCACAACCCTGTTTATTTCCCACGACCTGCGCGCCGTGCGCCATACCAGTGACCGGGTAGCGGTGATGTACCTGGGCAAACTGGTGGAGGTGGCGGACAGCCGCGAGATTTACCGCCGCCCTCTGCACCCTTACACCCAGGCACTGATCTCGGCGATCCCCGTACCCGATCCGCAAGTGGAGAAGACGCGGCAGCGCATCGTGCTTGTCGGCGATGTACCGAGTCCCATCAACCCGCCCACGGGTTGCCGCTTTCACACCCGCTGCCCGTACGTCTTCGACCGTTGCCGCACCGAGGAACCACCCCTCTACGATGTGGGCGGGGGTCACCGGGCCGCTTGCTTCTTGATCGACGAGCCTCAGAGAATTGCCGCGCGCAGTGAACAGGACTCGGCTGCTTGAGCTTCGCTACGATGTGGGCAGAAGACGGGTGAGTGATGGAGTCCAGGATTGATGAAGGCACCAGCTTTTGCGCAAGACACCTGGGTACGGGCCAGTTGGGACAGCTTCCTGACCCTGGTCGAGAACCCTGTGTACGAACGGGCAAAGTTCTACTACCACAATGGCTGGATGCGCGTTGAAATGTCTCCAGTCGGCTCTTCCCATGCCCGTGACAGTAGCCTGCTAGCCCAGATTGTTGTTGTTTTTGCCCTCCGTCATAACCTGCGCGTCGAAAGCTACATTACCCCCAGCTTGCGTAAAATCGGTCTGGCGGAGTTTCAACCAGACGTGGCCTTCTACGTCAATCAGAGTAGTACGCCCGCGCCAGGTACCAAACCCATCGACCTGGCTACCACTGCGCTGCCAGCCCTGGTAGTAGAAGTATCTGCTACGACACTTGATGATGACCTGAGTGTTAAACGCGAGCTGTACACCAAGGTAGGAGTTGGAGAGTACTGGGTAGTAGACGTACTGGCTGGAAAGGTCAGGATGTTTGGTCGTAGTGGCGATGTAGGTGAATTGTCGCCTCTAGAAACTTCGAGCGTCTTTATAGGACTGAGCGCGGAGATCCTTGAGGAGGCGTTGCGTCTGGGCCATAGCGAGGGCGACACGGCAGCAGTGCAATATATCCTGAATCTGGCCGAGGATACCAGTAGGTAGGGCCTGTGTGAGACTGGGCACCGTAGACAAGAACCCTGGGTATCCAAATAGGTACGGCCATGCCGAGTGTTCCGGACAGCTCAAGGAGTTTCTCAAGGACGGCAAGAAAATCATCGTTACGACCGTGCAGAAATTCCCGTTCGTCCTCGACGACATCGGGAATGACCATCGCGAGCGGAAGTTCGCAATCCTCATCGACGAAGCCTATTCAAGCCAGAGTGGACGGACTTCTGCGCAGATGAACATCGCCCTATCGGAGGTAGGAGCGACCGATGAGGACGACGACACCGAAGACCAGATCAACCGCATCATGGAGGCTCGCAAGATGCTTCGTGAAAACCATCGAGGATGATCCTGAGTTCGACACAAAGAGATCTCAGCGCAAACTCAAATTGTCGCATTCTCCGCCGAGCACGAGTTCGCCGGAGACAAGGTCACCGAGGCGACGCTGAACGGATTCCCCAGCTCGAAGATTGTCGAGAATATCCAGGAAGACCCGTACCGGTTCCTCATCTGCGCGGACAAGTTCCAGACCGGCTATGACGAGCCGCTGCTTCATACGATGTACGTCGTTGACATACTCACCGGGCTGAAGCCACGATGATTCTTGACGCTTCAACGGGATGCGCTACCAAAGTAGTCTTACCTTACCTTCACGTCCGTTTAGAGTCTCCCAATGCCCTATGGCGACTTTGCTCGAAAGCTCAACTTTTGGTCTTGATTGCTGGCCCGGGGTAGATTTAACTATTGCCCTTTTAAGCGGTCTAGGTGCGCTCTCATCGGGGCTGTTTCAACGCATCTTGAGCCTATAGACTGTTCCAGTCTGATCTCAAGCCGTCCTAGAAGGACGGGGTTTTTGACCCAAACTTTCGATAATCCGGGATTTAAGAAGTGGCTGGGCGACACCGTCTTCAGCGCAACTTACCAAGAGCGCTCAGCGAGCTAGCGGGCCAAAGCTACCTCATGGAACTGCCGAAAGCCTTTGTTGTATTTGATGCTGTATCTATCTCTGAACGGATGCTCTAGTTAGGATGAATCGCCGCTCTGGAAAACCTGCTCTAGTGCCTGCCAGTGAGTTAATTAGTCGTGGATGGATGCCGTCCCTCCGCACTGCAAAGGGCATTGTCAAGTGAACCGTCCAAGCCTCGTATTGAGAATAGACCTCTTGGTAATTGCCAAGAGGTCTATTCTCGCTCAGAAGTTAGAGTATGGTTTGACTTGACAATGCCCTTACGCACCCAACCGGGACTTGGTCTGTGCTTGTAGGCAGTAGCACTACCTTACTGTTTGGGTACCAACCTTTGTGACTCCAACTCAGTCTCCTGAAGACTCGCTGAGTTGGGCGAGGTCGTCGATGAGCAGTTGCCGCTGTTACCCGTGTTATAACGCCCGTAGTTCACTACAAAGTTGTCGTCTCCAGTATCTCCTCCCGTGTAGTGGTGAACTTGCAACGTGTACCAGCCCTTAGTTGTGGTGTTTGCTACCACTAGCGGAAGGGTGCTATTGCTTCGGTCGTTATTGCGCCAGATTGTCCCGTCTGGCGAGACGAGGACAATCTCCATGTCCGCGGTCTGGCTGATGGTGTCAAGCCGTAAACACTCTCCAGTATCGCCGTAGAGCTGAGTGACGAATGGGTCGGCACGGAAATTGTTTGTGCTACTAGTGTCAATATCGTTGCGTGAATAGGTGCCGAGAATTGCGACGGAGCCACAGTTGAGCTGGGTGCAAGTATCGCGGACAGGATCAATCTGATGAGAGCCAGCCCAAGCATCTCCAGCAGCCAGGGTAGCTGCCAGGATAGAAGTCAACAACAAAGTGCCAAGAGACAGAAGAGACTGTTTCACGGTATTTCTCCAAGTGTGAGTAAAGTTGCTTCAAATTGTGAATAACTGTCGTTCTTCTATACTGCAAGAGGCATTTCTAGGTTGAACCATCTAAGTCTCTAGTTTCGAGAGTAGAGCGATTTTACTTGCGGTGGAATCGCTCTGCCAGCAATCACAGACAGGTCTGTTCTTACTCAGGAGCTAGAGTGTAATTTAACTTGACAGTGCATTGGTCCAACTAGAACTCGGCCTATACTTGCGGGTAGCAGTACCTTACTGCTTAGATAAACCCCTTTGTGACTCCAACTCAATCTCCTCAAGACTTGCTGAGGTGGGCGAGGTCGTCGATGTACAGTTACCACTGTTGCCGGTGTTATACCGCCCGTAGTTCACGACAAAGTTGTCGTCTCCACTGTCTCCTCCCGTGTAGTGGTGAACTTGCAGCGTGTACCAGCCCCGAGTCGTGGTGTTGACTACCACCCTCGGAAGCAGGCTGTCGAAGTCGTCATTGCGCCAGGCGGTTCCGTCTGGTGAGACGAGGACAATCTCCATGTCCGCGGTCTGGTTGACGGCGGAAAGCCGTAAACACTCTCCGCCATTGCTGTATACCTGAGTGACAAAGGGGACAGCACGGAAATTGCTTGTGCTACTAGTGTCAATATCGTTGCGCGAATAGGTGCCGAGAATGGGCACAGAACCACAATCAAGCTCGGTGCAAGTATCACGGACGGGGTCAATCTGATGAGAGACGGCCCAAGCATCTCCAGCAGCCAGGGTAGCTGCCACGATAGAAGTCAACAAAAAGGTGCCCAGAGACAGAAGAGACTGTTTCACGGTATTGCTCCAAATGATGAATGGTAGTGATGTTAATGCACGGCAACTTGAAGCCATATTCAGAAGCGAATGTGGTCTAGAAGTTACAGTTGATGGTGATAGAGCTGAAGATTGTAAAGTCTGGGGAGGGAAGTTGTGACCACTAAAAGTAGCATCTACAAAATACAGGATAGAGGTTTATATGTCGATAGAGGTTGTATATTCAAACACTAAAGCGGCTCTTTAATTTTGAGACCCTGGCTTGCCGGTCAGTCAGCATTACAAATTATGTACAAGAATACAGATTTTTCCTGTGAGAGAATTATTGCCTTGCCCGCAGCTCCGATTTAGCTTTTGGGGACTCTAATCAGGACTTGGTGGTGGCAGGTAGTCCAAGTGCGGAAGTGTCTGTGGTGGATAATCGACGGCTATGTCGTCTGTTGCGCCCTTTGTTCTAGGTCTAGATGATGTGTCCGTGCTAGTAGCTGCTGCGAGTCAAATGACCTTGTGGGACTGCTGTAAGCATTTGTCATATCTGATACCGTGTCTGTCTTTTAGAGGATGTCCTTTGGTAAAAGCTGTCCGATAATTCCGACGGGGTCATAGTGGAGAAAGTATGTTTAGCAAACACAGTTTACTTGCCGGAGGGCTTGCTGCGATAGCGCTCCTGTTGCCAATGACATCGCAGGCTCAAGATTCAGAGACGTATCGCCAGGAAAAGGTCACGGGCAACCTTGTCGCACCGGCCCGCCGCGACTTCAGCGAAACGCTCATGAAGCAGCTCAAACTTCCGGCTGGCTTTGAGGTCAACGTCTTCGCAAAGGACCTGGACAACGCTCGCATGATGGCAGTTGCCCCGGATGGGACCATCTATCTCAGCCGTCAGAAGCAAAATGACGTGCTGGCCCTTAAAGATACCGACAAAGATGGTCGAGCTGACCAGATGCGCAAGGTTGCCTCGAATCTAGAGCAAGTGCACGGCGTCGCCCTGCACCAGAACCGTCTCTATCTGGCCGCTCCGACCAAAGTATGGGTGGCCGAGGTTCAAGCCGGTGGGACCCTTGCAACCCCGAAGCTGCTGATCAGCGACCTGCCCGATGGCGGCCAGCACCGGGGACGCAATATCGCTATTGGTCCTGACCAAAAACTCTACGTTGCGGTGGGTAGCACTTGCAACGCCTGCGATGAGGCCAATAAAGAGAGCGCGACGGTCCTGCGCTTCAATCTCGACGGCACGAACCGCCAGACCTACGCAAAGGGCCTGCGTCACACAATCGGTTTTGGCTGGCACCCGGTAACCGGTGACCTGTGGGGCATGGATATGGGCACCGACTGGCGCGGCGATGATATCCCACCCGAAGAACTCAACCGGATTACCGAGGGTAGTAATTACGGCTGGCCCTATTGCTTTGCGAATCGGCAAATAGATCCGTACGTTCCTGGCGGTCCCGAAGGGATGCCTGTCGAGCAGTACTGTGCCGCGACGGTCCCGCCGGTTCTCACCTATCAGGCGCACAACGCCCCAATCGGCAAGGTCTTCTACAACGCCGCTCAATTTCCGGCTGAATATCGTGGGGATGCCTTCGTAGCCCTGCGCGGTTCCTGGAACCGTTCGCCCGCTTCAGGCTATAAGGTTGTGCGCGTTCGCTTCGAGAAGGGTCAGCCCGTGGGTTTTGAGGACTTCCTGAGCGGCTTTTTGCTCGAAGGTGGCAAAGCGCACTTCGGTCGTCTGGCCGGGGTAGCCGTTGCCGGGGACGGGGCTCTGTTGGTTAGCGACGACAGCAACGGTGTGATCTACCGGGTCTCCTACAAGGTACCAACCAAGTCCGCGGGTAAAAATGTTGGAGTGACCCTAAGATAAAGTCACATTCTGGGATCTAGCTCGTGTAGCTCACCGATAGACCGTGCGTGCCGCTTAAATTTGCCTGCTCAAGGAATAGACCTGGATATCCTCTAAACTCATCTGCATGCCTCAATCTTCACAGGCTTATCCCGTGGTTCGACTGGCAGCGGTGCTCCTGCTGGGTCTCGTTGTGTCCAGTCCTGTCTATGCCCAGGAAGCTCCCGAGCAAGATATCCGTCAGGTCCTCGAAGCGCAGGTATCGGCCTGGAATCGGGGAGACATACCCACTTTTATGACCGGATACGAAAATGCCGAATCGACGACTTTTATCGGCAAGACGATTACAAAGGGTTACCGGCAAGTACTCGCCAATTACCTCGAACGGTATGCCTCTCGAGAAAAGATGGGCCTGCTTACATTCCGAGACCTTGAAATACAGCCACTCGGCAGCGATCACGCTTCAGTTGTTGGCAGGTGGAACGTAGAACGTCCCCAATCGGTAGGCGGCCAGGTGGGTGGCATCTTTACACTCGTGTTTCGCAGAACTCCAGTCGGCTGGAAGATTATTCTAGATCACACCAGCTAAATCATCGCCTTACTTGCACGGGACAGATGAGAAGTTACGCGAGTGGTATTTGTCCCTCCCTTCGGGAATACTGACTAGGCGAAACAGCCTACCAATCACCACAGATGCAATGAGCGATACCACTGTCTCCGAGATGCACCCTACCTCGCAGTCCGAGCTTATTGAATGCTACGAGGAACCGATTTGCACGCCGGGCAGTATTCAGCCCCATGGCGTGCTCCTGGTACTCAAAGAATCCGACCTGACCATTATTCAGACCAGCGCCAACACTGACACGGTTATCGGTATCCAACCGCATGACTTGCTTGGGAACACCCTGGATCTGATCGTTGACTCTCTACAAATCGACTACTTGAGAGACTGTCTGGCCTATGAAAATGTGCAGGACGTCAGCCCGTGCGCTCTCACTTTAGAAGTTCGAGGAAAAGTACAAGCTTTTGAAGGCAGCATTCACCGGGTGGACGGTGTATTGGTTTTAGAGCTCGAGCCTGCTTCTCCTGAGGATACGAGCTTCTCGAGCGTCTATCGCCGGGTGAGGCAATCTGTCGGTCGCTTTCAAAACATTCTCGGCCTCAAAAAACTCTGTCGTCTTGCGGCTAGAGAGTTGCAGGTGTTGACCGGCTTTGACCGGGTCATGATTTACAGTTTCGATCCGGAGTGGAATGGAGC
>JACMIX010000152.1 GCA_014380935.1 Gloeobacterales cyanobacterium ES-bin-141
CGGGTCGCGGCCCACCCGCTGATCACGCTCAGGCGTGAGGAAGTGACGCAAATCCCCGCAGCGGGCATCGTCGTGCTCGCCACCGGTCCGCTTACCTCCGAAGCGCTTGCAGCCTGCATCGAGCAGCAAACGGGTCACGACTACCTGCATTTTTTCGACGCGGCAAGCCCGATCGTGGAGGGCGAGTCCCTTGATCCGGGTCAGGTGTTTCTCGCCTCGCGTTACGACCGGGGAGAGGCGGCCTACTACAACTGTCCTCTCAACGAAGACGAGTACCGCCGCCTCTGGGAGGCTCTGTGTTCTGCCGAGCAAGCCGAACACAAAGACTTCGAGCAGGAGCGGACCTACTTCGAGGCCTGCCTGCCGGTGGAAGAAATGGCCCGTCGGGGATACGAGACCCTGCGCTATGGCCCGCTCAAACCCGTCGGTCTCACGGACCCGCGTACAGGCCGCTGGCCGTACGCCTGCGTGCAGTTGCGGGCGGAGGACCGGGCCGGACGCCTGTGGAATATGGTCGGCTTCCAGACCAACCTCAAGTGGGGTGAGCAAAAGCGCGTCTTCCGACTCATCCCCGGTCTCGAGCAGGCCGAATTTGTAAGGCTTGGGGTCATGCACCGCAATACGTTCTTGTGCTCTCCGCATGTGCTTGCCCCCACGCTGCAACTGCGCACCGAACCAAGACTACTTGCCTGTGGACAAATCACCGGGACCGAGGGTTACACAGCCGCTGTAGCCGGGGGATGGCTCGCCGGTACAAACGCAGCCCGACTCGCCCTCGGCCTGCCGCCCCTGGCACTGCCGCCCGAGACGATGGCGGGGGCGCTGATAAATTATGTCAGCCACGGAGACCCGAAGACTTTCCAGCCGATGCCGCCCAACTTTGGCATCCTGCCTGAGATCGAACCCAAGATTCGGAACAAACAACAACGCTACTGGGGCTACCGAGACAGGGCACTGACGGCACTGGATGCTTTTGGGCAAGGCAACCGCCTGGTAGTGCAGCATCCACCGCTTGCAGCGCCGATCTGAGATCTGAAGTAGACAGGTTGGGGCCTTGCAACAGAGAGGTATAGTCTTTCCATAAGTACTGTGATCTACTTGCCGCGCTACTTGTAGTATCAAACGGATGGAATATTTAAAAGGTTTTGTATCTTTCTTACTATGCTTACTGACCCTGTCATCTACACCAACCGTTGCCGCACCCCAACCACAGCAGGCTTTACGCTTTCGTCTGAGTGAGGGAGCAGCGGACCCACGGCCTCCGGTACGCCTACCTCAAACCCGCGGTCAATCACTGACAACCGACAGGGTAGAGGCGCTGCTGGCACCACTTCCGCCGCTTAGAGAAGATAAGGGCACAAAAATCAACCTTCCGTCCCAGCCCATTCCTCCGCCCCGTGCCAGAAAAGTTGCTTCTTTCCCACCTTCTGAAACAACGGGTAAGCCAACAGTTAGCCCAGCAAAACCGCTGGAGGTTGTACGCTTCGCTCCCGAGGGAGATGTCCCGCTTGCACCGTATTTGAGCATCACTTTTTCGCAGCCGATGGTTGCCCTCGCTTCCCAGTCAGAGTCAACCGTTGCAGCACCGATACGCATCACACCGCAGCCCCCCGGCGAGTGGCGGTGGGTGGGGACGCAGACACTGGTCTTTCAGCCACGGGGCCGTCTACCGATGGCAACGGACTATACCGTTACCGTACCGGCAGGTATGCGTTCGGCAATCGGGCAGGAACTCGATAGTGCCCGGAGTTGGAGCTTTCGGACCCCAGCGCCGACCGTCAAAGAGTTCCATCCGCCTACGGGCTCGCAGCCCCTTTCTCCCGTGCTGTTTGTAGCCTACGACCAGTCGGTGGACCCGGCGGCGGTCCTGGCCCGGACTGAGGTGCGTGTGGATGAAAAGCCCTGGCCTGTACGTCTTGCCACTGCCAAAGAGGTGCAGGCCGATGCGCAGGTACGCGAGCTCTCGAAAGTAGCCAAGCCAGGGTACTGGCTTGCCCTACGCCCGCTCAGGCCATTTCCCATCGACGCCGGGATCACCGTCTTCATTACCGGGGGAGAGATCTCGCGGGAAGGTCCGCGTCCGGCTGTATCAAGGCAGTTCGGCTTTCGTACCTACGGCCCCCAGGAACTCGTTCAGGCAGGCTGTAACAATGGTGCGCCGGTCTGTCCACCTTCTTCCTCCTGGCAGGTCGTCCTCAGGAATCCCCTGGACACTGCCGTCTTCACACCGGCCCAGGTAAGGGTCGAGCCCACCGTGCCGGGGTTGAAAGTCTCGGCGTATAACAACCAATTGAACATCGAAGGCCCGTTCCGAAGCAAAACTACCTATCGCGTGACGGTGTCGGGCCTGCGCGACCAGTTCGGTCAGACATTAAAGCGCCCCGAGACTCTATCGATTCGGACCGATGCAGCTCTGCCGCACCTGTACGCCACGGGAGACAGTCTGGTCACGCTCGACCCTGCCGGTCCAAGAAGCTTCTCGGTCTACAGCCAGGGTCATCGCGGACTCAAGGTGCGTCTGCTGGCTGTCCAGCCTCAAGACTGGCCGGAATTCATCCGATATCGCGAAGCCTTCGAGAGGGGTTCGAGAGAAGACTTTGCTCCCCCGGGCAAGCTCATTCTGTCCAGGACCATTCCGGTCGGCACCCGGACGGAGGAACTGACGCAGCTGTCTATTGATTTGACACCCGCTCTCGAGAACGGTCTCGGGAACGTACTGGTAGTGGTGGAACCCGAATCCGGCCCTGAATGGGATCGCCGGATCGCAACCTGGGTTCAGGCAACCCAATTGGGCCTGGATGCCATCGCTGACAGTAAAAAGGTGGTGGGCTGGGTGAGCGCTCTGGCGGATGGGCAACCTCTCGAAGGCGTGCAACTGAGCCTGAGCATCGATCACCTGGAAACGGACGCACGGGGGATGGCGGAGTTTGCCCCGGCCAGGGGCAGTCTGCTGATTGCCCGCCGGGGACCGGACACAGCTTTTTTACCTGACTCCGATTGGACCGGGTCGAGCGCTGAGAAGACTTTGCGCTGGTATGTCGTCGATGACCGCAAGCTTTACCGTCCAGGCGAGGAAGTTCACCTCAAAGGCTGGGTACGGCAGGCGGATGAGGAACCAGTGCCCATCTCGGCAAGACAGGTGACTTACAAGGTTTACGATAGCCAGAACAATCAGCTGTCCCAGGGGACCTGCACGCTCAACACGCTCGGCGGATTCGATCTGGCCTTCACAATCCCTGAGCGGGCAAATCTCGGTGATGCGAGTGTGACATTCGAGGCAGAGGACACTACCGAGCAGGCCTTCCGGCACAGCTTTCGCGTCGAGGAGTTTCGCCGTCCCGAGTTCGAAGTGCAGGTCTCAGCCGATGCGGATGCTTACTTTGTCGGCAAGAGTGCCCAGCTGACCGCGGCAGCATCGTACTACACCGGCGGCGGTCTACCCGAGGCGGAGGTGAACTGGTACGTGACGGCATCACCCACTTCGTTCACACCTCCTAACCGGGCCGATTTCAGCTTTGGTACCTGGACTTCGTGGTGGCAACGTCCCGGGTTCGTGCCGGAGGACTCCAAAAGCTTCAAAAGCCGAACCGACACGACCGGAAAGCACCGTCTGCGCGTTGACTTCGAGGGCGTCGATTCATCCCGGACCGTGCGTCTCAGCGCGAGTGTGAGTGTCAACGACGTCAACCGGCAGAGCTGGAACGGAACCACCGGCTTTCTGGTCCATCCGGCAAACCTCTACGTGGGCCTGCGCAGCGAGCGCACTTTCGTCGAGCCGGGCGAGGCTCTACAAGTCAAAAGTATTGTTACGGACCTGGAGGGCAAAGCAATACCCGGACGCGCAGTCAACCTGCGGGCGACTCGTCTCGAATCGGTCTTCACCAGAGGCGAGTGGCGCGAGCAGGATCGTGACCCACAGATCTGCACGGTGCAATCCGAGCTTGAGCCCGTAACCTGCCGGTTCAAGTCCAAGAAAGGTGGTGAGTACCGAGTGCGTGCCACGATCCGGGACGCCGAGGGGCGCTCGAACGTGAGCGAACTGCGGTTGTGGGTCGCGGGGGGAGCGTACCCGCGCGCTGCAAGTGTGGACCAGGAGGAGGTCCAACTCATCCCGGACCAGAAGGAGTATCAACCCGGTGAAACGGCCAGAATCCTCGTGCAATCCCCATTTTCCCCCGCCGAGGGACTCGTCACCCTGCAGGGTGCAGACGGGATTCTTCGCAGCGAACGCTTTCGCATGAGCGGCTCCTCCTACACTCTGCAAGTGCCAATCGAGGAGCGCTACTTGCC
>JACMIX010000153.1 GCA_014380935.1 Gloeobacterales cyanobacterium ES-bin-141
CACTGCTGAACGGTCGAACCGCAACCGGTGCCCACGGGAGGTGCGACATTCATGCCCAGGGCCGGGTCGCTTGCGGTCTTGCCGCCGATTGTTGCCTGACCACGGGCTACCAGACGATCCAGGACACCCGGGATGTTGTCGGCACCGAGGGCGTTGCCGGGCCGGAATTCACCCGCGAAAATTCCCAGGATGGGGCTGCTATTTGGGGCTGCGGCCAGTTCGTTTTTGTCTTTGACGACTGAATAGCCGAGTGAGGCTGCCGTGTTGAAGAGGTTTACCCCATCCGTGCGGCCCTGGGTATCGCTGAGCTGGTAGAAGTTGGTCAATAGAGGATCACCCAACGGCAGAAAGTCGCGTGCCCCGCCTCCCAGGATAACGTCCAGGGGTTGCGTGAGGGCTTTGAGGCTGTTGTAACCCGTAAGCGGCTGGGCAGTGTTATCGACGTAGTAGTCCAGATACTGCTGGGCAATCGGCGTACGGGCGGAGCGGGCACGGCTGTGAGCCGCCTCCGAGGCTGGGGTTGCGTCGGTGATGAAAGCATCCGCGACAATTCCCGTGGCCCAGTTAAAGCGGCGCTTCATGTACTCCCAGAGGGTCTCGATGCGCGGATTGTCGAGTACGTTCTCGGGCGTATTGTCTACCGAGACGTTCAGCGCGTTGTTCGCCTGCTTGAGACCGGTCACGTAGTTGGCCATACCCGGTGCCGAGTCGGTGATCAAACTGTCGAATGAGGAGGTCGAGACCAGACCATACTCATCCATCAGATCCATGTTGAGGCGGCCCTTGGCACGGCCCTCAAAAATACCTTTGGCGGAAATGCGGGCAGCCGAGCGGACCGGTAGACCCATCGCGTCTCCCAGGAAGAAGACGATGTGATTGACCCGGTTCTTGAGTTGGAAAGGGGTTACCGGGTAGGTGTTCGTGATCGTGTAATCAACGCCGTCAACAGCCACCACGGCCTGAACAATATAAGTGCCAGGTTCTTCAAACGTGATATTGCGGACCGACGCACCGTACAAGCCGGGAATACTCGGAGTACCGCTCTCGGTCCCCAGTCCTTGCGAACTGACGGCACTGTTAAAGCTGTCGCGCATCTGCACGCCGTTGAGCGTCAGGCTCTTGAGGACCGGCGTGGAAGCATTGGTCGAGGGAACCTGAGTCTCGACGCGAAAGTCGAAGAGTTGGTCCTCGATAAGTTGCGTTCCGGTCGGGGGCATCAGGCGCAGACCCACCGTGGGGCTCGCATTAGTCTGGTTGTCTGAGAAGGGAGGGGTGCCCAACACCGGGGGAATATTATTAGCAGCAGTATCATCATCCGCACCGGCAAGTACCGGTCCTGCGCTTAAAAGTCCGCCCAGGCTGATTGTCGCAGCCAGGGCACCACAAGCGCGCCACCACATTAAACGCTTCATTCAGCGAACTCCATTTAGTGAGACGAGGTAGAGTTGCTCACTCCAGATCTGGGGGAACGGCCGAGACGCACCAACAAGGCTGATGTGTCCTGATAGCAGTTACTGGTAATGAGTGAGCAAATATACAAACGTGTGTATGATACGTTTGGAAGTTTAAGAACAGACGCACATGTGATTAAGAAGAGTTTATCGAGAAGAGCGATTAAAAAAGGAGCAGTATTGTATGCTCCCTCAAAAAAACGATGTACTCGTTGAAACTTATCTAGGACCAGCGGCCATCCGTATCCTCGGTATGGTCACGGCGCACTGCCTCCCATGCAACTGTATCAGCCCGCTGCTCGTCACTTGAGGACGCAAACTCGGCATTGTACGCCTGAATGTACGTCTGTTGGGCAGCAGGTGAAAGGTGCTCACGGACATGAGGAGCCAGATCCTCGGGTCCGTCAAAAGCACCCGGTTTCTCACGAGGCAGGGTCTGCTCTGTGACTGCAATTTCCTCACCGCCAGCCTCCCGCAGGATGCTCTCGATTTGATTAATTTGCTGACTGTAGCCCTCTGCCACCACCACAAACTCACCGGCCTGAACACGGGTCTGGTAGGTATTGACCTTGTCCTCGGGCATGCCCATGGTCGCGAACACCGAGGCAATCCCTGCACCGGCAGAACCCGCAATTGCGCCCCCGGCAGCCCCCAGCAGTGCCGCTCCAAGCGGTCCCGCCGCGACAACCGGCCCCACAAAGGGAATAAATAGTACACCAATCCCGGTCAGCAATGACAGAGCCGAACCAAACAGCCCACCATAGATAGCCCCGTTGATGAGACCGCCTCGGATGACATCGCCCTTGGTCAAAATACCCGTCACACGGGTGCTGCTCTGGAAATTGCGACCAATGATTGAGATGTCCTCACGGGTAACGCCGATATCGAGGAGCTTGCGGATTGCCCCGTCCACCTGCTCTTGATCTTTGAAGAGTGCCGTCACGGCTTTTTCTACCTGGCCAGTATATACTTCTTTTGATTGACCTACGCTCTGTACCATGGACTGTCATGCCTCCCTAACATCATTCAAAAATCTGCACTTATACAGGTCACCAACCGAGTTACCACCAAATACGCTTGCCATTTTCGTCGGTCCGCGCCTCACGAATCATGTCACTGATACGCTGGGCATCGTGTACGTGATGAAGTGCTACTTTCCGGCCGCTAGGTAAGGCAAAGTGAAAGAACTTTGGATGGACTTCTTTGTAGACGACCTTCTGATCAACGTTGCCTGTTTTCTCCAGAAGTGTCTGGTCATCGAAATTAGCGTTGGCGTAATCATCCTTTCTATGCGTGTCATCCTCGGGATTGGATTGTCCGAGGGGACCGTGATGTTCTGGCTTGACCATAGGAAGGGCTCCTCCACCTGCTGGTGAGATTTTGCGCTGATTATGTACTAACGATAGTAAGCATCATGGTGCTAAGGCATCTTCCCGGCGAGTGAACTCAGACAGTCTCTCAAAACAAAAGAGGCAGACCTTAGGCCTGCCTCTACGAAAGAAGTCACACTGTGCTATTTGATCAGGTCGAAAATCGAGAACAGCGGTAGATACATCGCCAGGATGACCGAGCCCACCATGCCCCCGAGCACTACGATCATGATGGGCTCGAGCAAACTGGTGAGCGATTTGACCGACTGCTCAACTTCTAGTTCATAGAAGTCGGCTACCTTCATCAACATATTGTCCAGCTCACCGGTCTCCTCGCCGACATTGATCATCTGCACGGCCATGGGTGGGAAAACCTTTTCCTTTTGAAGGGTAGTGCTGATCATGCCGCCTTCGCGGATGACCCGGCGTGCCTCGTCGATGGCATTGGATACTACCTGATTACCAGCTGTATCCCGCACAATTTCAAGTGAGGTGAGAATTGGTACCCCAGAGCGGGTCAGCGCCCCAAAAGTCCGGCAAAAACGGGCGACAGCCGCTTTTTGAAGCAGGTCCCCGAACAAGGGGAGTTTTAGCTTGATACGGTCCAAGTTGAGCCGTCCGGCTGTTGTGTTGTTGAGCTGACGGTAGCCGTAACCAATGCCGCCGCTCACCACAATAATTGCCAACCACCCAAACGGGTTTTGCAGAAAGTCACTTACGCTCATCAGTGCCAGGGTAAAGGCGGGTAATTCTCCACCCAGCTGCTTGAAGATGCCTTTGAAAACGGGCAGGATGAACGTTACCATGGCGAGGAAAATTCCGACCGCCAGGACCAGGACCGTGGTCGGGTAGGCAAGGGCCGATTTGATCTGCCGCTGAAGACGGTCCTGGTCCTCGAGCAGCTTGGAGAGGCGTTCGAGTACTTCATCGAGTACGCCGCCAATTTCACCGGCCTGAATCATGGATACGAACAGGTTGTCAAAGGCCTGGGGAAACTTGCGCATTGATTCGGCGAGGCTCGTTCCCTGCTCGACATCAAAGCGGATCGCGCCGAGAAATTTCTTGAGTTTGATGTTGCCCGTTTGCTCCTCTAGGACGCTCAACGAGCGTACTAGCGAGACACCGGCATTGACCAGGGCAGATAGCTGGCGGGCAAAGACTGATTTGTCGCGGATCTTGACGCTGGTCAGCAGCAGCTGGATGCTTGCCAGGGAGAAAGACCCACCAAAAGCAGCGGGACGGACCTCTGAAACTTGCAGCACATAAAGGCCCTGCTCGCGCAGGCGCAGGCGCAGGTCATTGGCGGTCGTCGCTTCGATGGTCTTCTCGATCGCGGCTCCCTTGAAGTCCCGGGCACGATACTTAAACTGTGGCATGACGTCTTTTGGCTAGATGTTAGTTGGATTTGATTGGCAGGATGCTCCCGGGGGAAGCACTCCTACCGTACCGGTGGGCGGGTCGTACCACCGTATGGCGAGGCACCTTGAGCCGGACGACCCTGGGGAGGTGGACCACCGATCATGCGCAGGAACTCATCAGGTCTCGAGGTCTTGGACAGGGCGTTCTCGAAGCTGATTGCGTTTGCCTGGTAGAGGTCGCGCAGGGATGATTCGAGCGTCTTCATGCCAATGTTGCCGCCCGTTTGAATAGCTGAGTAAATCTGGGACGTTTTTCCCTCGCGGATCAAGTTTGCGATGGCTGGGGTAACGATCATGATTTCCTGGGCCAGGCAGCGGGACTTGACACCTTTGCCTGCATTCTGGCGGGGGACCAGCGTCTGGGAGAAGACCGCGACCAGTGAGCCCGACAGTTGGACGCGGATTTGCTGCTGTTGGATGGGCGGAAAGACATCGACCATGCGGTCTACCGTTTGGGCCG
>JACMIX010000154.1 GCA_014380935.1 Gloeobacterales cyanobacterium ES-bin-141
GACCGCACCCGGATTGGTGGGTAGCCTCAATTTGAACGGTACCAGTGTGCCTGGCCTGCTGGGCGGGCTCGAAGACATCGATGGCTCGGTCAGTTTCGACGGCAACCGGGCGAGTACCCAGGGCCTGAGCTTTCGCTACGACGGTCAGGCCACAGGACGCCTGAGCGGTTCACTTACCAACTTGCAAAACCCGCAACTCGACTTTGAGGCTCGCCTCGACCGGCTCAACCTCGATACCCTGCGCGAGGCGACCGGAGTAATCAAGAGCCTGCAGGGGCGCGGGACGCTGCGCATCGAGAGCGGCGTCATGAGCCGCCTACCCTTTACCAACCTGAGCGCTCAGGCTCGCCTCGATCGGGGTCTCTGGAGCCTGAGTGACCTGAATATGAGTACGGCCGGAGGTCGTCTGAGCGGTTCGGTGACCGCCGACCTGCGCGCTGCCAACCCCGCCTTCAACGGCAACATCACTTTCAGTAACGCTGACTCCAACCAGCTGGCAGGCCAGTTACTCAACTTTAGTAACCAGATTTCCGGCGAGAGCGACCTCAACCTCGTCTTCCAGGCCCAGGGCAGTACGACTGAAGCGTTTCTCGCCTCGCTTTCTGGGCGCGGTTCGCTCGCTGTGCGCAATGGCCGGGTCTCTGGGCTCGATCTGCTCGGTCCGCTCTTTGGCGCGGTCGAGGGACAACTGCGCGGCAACGGCAGTGCCGGTGGGTTTGTGGGAGCAGTACGCGGACTCAACACGGGAAAATTCGCGAAACTGGGTGGCTCCTTCCGCCTTGAGGGTGGCAACGCCATCACCGATGACTTTGTTTACGCAGCGAGTGGTTTCCAGATGAAGGTCAATGGCAGCCTGGCCCTCATCGACCGCAGCGCAAACTTGCGGGTCATCGGTGACTTGGAGCGCTCAAGCAGCAACGGGGCAATTGGCAACTTCTTGAAGTTGCCGGGTGGGACGGGGCTGCGCAGCTTTGCCTTCGAGGTCGCAGGCCCCCTCTACCAGGGCAGCTCTGTACGCGATGTGCGCCTCGTGGACCCTGAGACGGGAGCAAGCAAGCCGAGCGAGCCCGGCATTCAGGGTTCGACCCCATGACTGCAGCTCCCCAGGCAGGATGGCGCGAGAAGGCAGAAGCGATCTTTCGGCTGCTGCGCTGGCACAAACCGGCCGGTCGTCTCATTTTGATGATTCCGGCTTTGTGGGGAGTATTCCTCGCAGCGGGCGGTGCGCCGCCGGTTTTGCTCGTCGTCGTGATGATAGTGGGCACGATTGCCACCAGTGCGGCGGGCTGTGTGATCAACGACCTCTGGGACCGCGATATCGATCCGCTGGTCGAACGCACCCGCACCCGCCCGCTTGCCAGCCGTGAACTGACGATTCAAGTGGCTGTCGTCACCGCCTTTTTTGGCCTGCTTGCCGCCTGGGGGCTGACTTTTTTCCTCAACGCTTTTACTTTCTGGCTCTGCGTGGCGGCTGTGCCGGTGATTGCACTCTATCCGGCTGCCAAGCGCTTCTTCCCGGTGCCGCAACTGGTGCTCTCGATTGCCTGGGGGTTTGCGGCCCTGATCTCCTGGTCGGCGGTAACTGGTGGTCTTGAATCGCCAGTCTGGCTACTCTGGGCGGCAACCGTTTTCTGGACACTTGGATTTGATACGGCCTACGCGCTTCCCGACCGCGAGGACGACTTGCGAATTGGTGTCCAGTCGAGTGCAATCTTCTTCGGGCGCTACGCGCCGGAGGCGATTGGGTTGTTCTTTTTGATGACGGCTGTACTGTTCGTCCTGCTTGCCTACCAGATGAGCCTTGGCTCCGGGTTCTATGCGGCTGTCTTGCTCTGCTCTTTTCTCTGGGTGCGCGAGTATCAACTGCTCAAGACCAGCGACGACCCGGAGCGTTTTGGCCGCATCTTCAACGAGAACGTCACCATCGGCTTTATCCTGCTTGCCGGTATGATCGGCGGCTTCTTAATTTAGTACCGGACTGCACTCCGAGCCAGTTCTCTCGAATCACCACAGGCACCATGAACCCACCGATTGCTCCCGTTATCCCGACCGTCTCGACCGTTCATGCTCAGACGCGCACCGACGATTACGGCTGGCTGCGCGACCGGTCCAACCCGCAAGTCACGGCCTACCTGGAAGCGGAGAACCGCTACACCGAGGCGCAGATGGCTTCGACTGAGCCGTTGCAGGCGGACCTCTACCAGGAAATGCTCGACCGCATCAAGCAGACGGACCTGAGCGTGCCCGAGCGCCAGGGCGATTATTATTACTACTCGCGCACCAAAGAAGGCGAGCAGTACGCAATTTACTGCCGCAAGCAGGGCGACCTCGGCGCAGCAGAAGAAGTTTTACTCGACCAGAACGCGATGGCGGCGGGCCTCGCGTACTTCCGCATCGGCACGGTGACCGTCAGTCCTGACCAGCGTTTACTGGCCTACACAGTCGATGCCGACGGCTCGGAAGTCTACACCGTCAGGATCAAGGACCTCACGACCGGAAATCTGCTAAAAGACGAAATCAGCAACGCCCTTGGCTACTCGCTTGCCTGGAGCAACGACAACCGCACCGTCTTCTACGTCACCCAGGATGCGGCCCAGCGACCCTACCGGGTCTGGCGACACGTTCTCGGCAACGACATTAAAAATGACGAACTCGTCTACGAAGAATCAGACGAGCTATTTTTCGTAGGCGTTGCCAAGACCCGAAGCCGGGCTTACTTGCTGATCGAGAGCGAGAGTAAAACGACCTCAGAATATCGCTACTTGCTGGCCGATACCCCGCTTGGCGAATTTCAGGTCTTCGAGCCGCGCACTGCAGGCGTCAAGTACGAAATTGACCATCGGGGCAACCAGTTTTATATCCTGACGGACGAGAACGCTAAAAATTCAAAGCTGATGACAGCGCCGGTCGCGGACCCGTCAAAGCACAACTGGCAAGAGGTGGTTGCGCACCGGGCCGCCGTCAAAATCGACAGCATCGATTTATTCAAAGACCACCTGGTAGTCTACGAGCGCGAGCACGCCCTCAAGACCATTCGGGTCTATGACCTGGTGGCAGGCAGCGAGCATGCCATCGAATTTCCCGAACCCGTCTACACTTACTTCCCAGGCAGAAACCCTGAGTTTGATACCAGCACTCTGCGCTTCACCTACACCTCGCTGGTCACGCCGCTCTCGGTCTACGACTA
>JACMIX010000155.1 GCA_014380935.1 Gloeobacterales cyanobacterium ES-bin-141
CTGGGCTGTACCCGCGCGGGGCGTACCCCATAGCAGCAGGTCGTAGCGCGATTCGAAGCGGACATCGACCCGGTCGAGCACCAGGCTGTGGCAGATGCGGCCCTCGGTTGCAAAGGGGCGCGGAGGGTGAGGCCCGTCCACCTCCTGGAAGTAGTACCCCTCAAGCGCAAGCCAGCCGCTGCTTATGTCTGCGGCCTCGAGTCCACACTCATCTACCTGCCGGTTCCACAGCCGGTGCAGGTGCTCGATGGACTGCCCACTCCGAACGAGCCAGTCCTTCCAGAAGCTGTGCAGCGTAGCGTGCAGCGCGATGCCGAGCTTTTGTTGCCTGCCGCCCCCGCTCGGTTCCGGGTAGTGGTAGCGGTACTTCCAGGCGTAGGCCCGCTCGCAGGTGGCAAAGCGGACCAGGCGAGAAGCGGAAAGCGGCAAAGTCATATGCATAAGTAGATTAAACAGGCCAATAATAGCCCAATGGGCGCTAGATATAGCAGGCAGCACGAATTTTTCTGAGCCGCCTGCCGACATTGCCCCGCGTCTGGCTTGCCTACAATTGAGAGATTAATGAAGGATTATGAAGATGGGCCGTGACCTGCGAACGTTCTTGCAGTTGTTGGAGCAAAAGGGACAGTTGCGGCGCATTGTCGCACCGGTCGAAACCGATCTCGAGATTGCCGAGATTGCCAACCGGATGCTCGCGGCCGGGGGACCCGCCCTGCTGTTTGAAAATGTCCGGGGCTCAAAATTTCCGGTGGCAGTCAACCTCCTGGGTACTGTCGAGCGGGTGGTCTGGTCGATGGGTATGCAGGAGCAGCACGAGCTTGAAGCGCTCGGTGAAAAACTTGGTAAACTCCAAAAGCCCCGCCCGCCGCGCAAATTACAGGACGCGATCGAGTTTGCTCCCCTGGTCATTGACGTGCTCAAGTCGAAGCCCGGCCGCGTATTTCTCAACCCCGAATGTCAACAGGTCGTTTTACAGGGAAATCAAGTCGATCTCGATACTATTCCGATGATCCGTCCCTACCCCAAGGATGCGGGACGAATCCTGACCATGGGTCTGGTGATCACCCATGATCCTGAGGACGGCACCCCGAATGTGGGCATCTACCGCCTTCAGAAACAGAGCAAAAATACCATGACCGTTCACTGGCTATCGGTCCGGGGCGGAGCCCGCCATCTGCGCAAGGCGGCCGAGCGGGGTGAAAAATTGCCCATCGCCATCGCCGTGGGGGTGGACCCACTTCTAATCATGGCTGCCGCTACCCCAATCCCGGTGGAGTTGTCCGAGTGGGTCTTCGCGGGTATCTACGCGGGTTCGGGTGTACAACTTGCCAAGTGCAAAACCTCAGACCTGCTTGTTCCGGCCGGAAGCGAATTTGTCCTGGAGGGAACCATGACACCCGGAGAGGTCATGCAAGATGGTCCCTTCGGTGACCATATGGGCTACTACGGTCTGGCTGAGCAATCGCCGGTCGTGCATATCGAGGCCATCACCCATCGCCGTGACCCGATTTACCATACGTCCTTCTCGGGCCGCCCACCCAAGGAGGAGGCTATGCTTGCGATTGCCCTCAACCGTATTTACACCCCCTTGCTACGCCAGCAGGTTCCGGAAGTACGCGACTTTTTCCTACCGATGGATGCCCTCAGTTACAAACTGGCCATCCTGTCAATCAAAAAGGCTTATCCCGGTCAGGCGCGCCGGGCTGCCCTGGCCTTCTGGACAGCCCTGGCCCAGTTCACTTACACCAAGTTTGTGATCATCGTCGATGAGGACATTGATATCCGTGACCCTTCCCAGGTCGTCTGGGCCATTGCTTCCAAGGTGGACCCGGCCCGCGATGTTTTCATCATTCCCGATACGCCCTTCGACTCGCTCGACTTTGCCTGCGAACGGATCGGCATGGGGGCACGCCTGGGCATCGACGCAACCACCAAAATTCCGCCCGAGACAGACCACGCCTGGGGTGAACCCCTGCGTTCAGATTCCCGCGTGGCGGAGCAGGTGACCCGGCGCTGGGCCGAGTATGGTCTAGAGGATGTTCCGCTCGCGGGAGTCGATCCCAGAGCTTGGGGCTACACCGGGCGCTAGGATGACGGTTGTGGATACCCTGCGCCCAGAACAGACACAGTTTCAGTACCACGCCCTCAAATGGCTCGTGGTCAGTCCCCTACTGCACGGGGCCTTTCGGCTCCGCATCGAGGGCGTCGAGCACGTCCCTGCCCGGGGACCCCTGGTACTTGCCTGCAACCATGCAAGCCACCTGGACCCGCTGGTGCTCGCCAATTGCGCCAATCGGCCCGTTGCTTTCATGGCCAAGGAAGAGTTGTTCGATATCCCGCTCCTGGGCCGTCTTATCCGGTTGTACGGGGCATTTCCCGTCCGGCGCGGCAGTGGCGACCGGGCCGCCCTCAGAGCGGCTCTACTGGCCCTTGAGGCAGGCTGGGCAGTCGGGGTCTTTCTGGGTGGTACTCGGACCGACGATGGTCGCATCCAGACTCCCCAGCTAGGGGCTGCTCTGGTAGCTGCCAGGGCTAAAGCACCTCTACTACCTGTTGCCATCGCGGGAACGGCTCAAATCTTGCCCAAGGGATCCAGTCTCCCGCGCCTACACGCCGTGACGGTCCGTTTCGGTCTGCCACTGCCACCTCCCAGTAGTACCGAGCGAGCTGTGCTGCAAAGTGCAACTCAGGAATGTGTGGCACGCATCCATGAGCTACTCGAAACTCCCCGTTGAGATAGCCGGGGCTACACCTCTCACCTTCGTGATCCCTACTTCGGAGGTAGGGGCAAACGTTTCCTTAGATAGACATGCAAAATTGAGCACAAATATAAAATCAGTGTTAAGCCAATTTTTTCGATCCCTTGACTGCTTGTTAAATTTTTGTTAAAAATCTTAGAGAACCAATACAGATTTTAATCAGGGCATATGGCTGACTCTGGGCACTTTCAGGAGGATCACGTGGTTCCACTAGTCAAGGTTCAGTTATCGTCCAACCAAAAACAGCAGGGTCGTGCCCGCCAGAGCGCCGAGGATTCCGTTGGTCAGTTTCTACGTGAGATGTCTCGTCATCCGCTTCTGACCTCAGAGCAAGAAATTCAACTGGCACGGGTGATAGCAAATGGTGGAGATGCCTGTGAGGCAGCCAAGCGCCATCTGGTCCGGGCCAATTTACGCCTGGTTGTCTCGATTGCAAAGAAGTATCTCAACCGGGGTGTGCCATTCCTGGATCTGATCCAGGAGGGAGCGATCGGCTTAATGCGAGCGGCTGAGAAATTTGATTTCGAGCGGGGTTATAAGTTCTCAACCTACGCTTACTGGTGGATTCGCCAGGGTATCACTCGAGCCATCGCCTCTCAATCGAGGACAGTACGTCTGCCAGTTCACATGGTTGAGAAACTCAACCAGATCAAGCGCGTCCGTCGCCAACTTGCCCAGGACTTGAACCGCAAGCCTACCAAACAAGAAGTGGCCGAAACCCTTGAAGTTGATGTAGACAAGCTCGATGAAATCCTCACTGCCAGCCGCCGTACACTCTCCTTGCACGTCAAGGTAGGTAAGGAGGAGGATACCGAGTTGCTGCAGCTCATTGAGGACCAGAACATGGCCTCACCTGTAGAGTTACTGGATAAGCAATTGCTCATCGAGCAGGTAGAGTCACTGTTGCACCTGTTGACTCCCCGCGAGCGGGACATTATTGAGCTACGCTTCGGACTTGTTGACGGTAACAGCTACACCCTGGCTGACATCGGTGAGCTTTACAACCTCTCTCGGGAGCGCGTGCGCCAGATCCAGGCAAAGGCCATGCGCAAGCTAAGGCACCCCCGTCGTCAGGCACTTTTGCGTGACTGGATGGAGGACTAGGACTCCGGTAAGTGGGGGTTCCCCCTACAATAGAGCCTATGGACGACCTGCTTGAGGCAGCTGACACTACCTTTGAATCGACCGAAGACACATGGCTGCAGCTGAATGTGGAGCAGTTGCTGCTTGATCTTTCGTCCCCCGAAGTCAACCGGCGCATGATTGCGGCGCGAGCCTTTTCCGAGATTCGCGAGCGCAGAGCTGTACATGACCTCGTCTGCCTACTGCAAGACCGTTGCCCGCTTGTACGGGTCAGTGCTGCCTATGCTCTTGGCCGCAATCCCTGTGCCCAGGCAGTTGAGCCCCTAATCGGCGCACTACGTCAGGACTGGAATGGTTACGTGCGCAAGGGTATTGTCTGGGCATTGGGCAATTGTTGTGATAATCGTGCCTTCGGTCCGCTTGTCGAGGCTCTGATAACAGATATCCCGGCGGTTCGACTGTGGGCCGCCAGTGCACTCGGACAGCTAGGGGACCCACTTGCCTTCAATGCCCTCGTAGAAGCCCTGCGCAGTGATGAACTGGGTGTTGTGCGCAGCAATTGCGCCTGGGCCTTGGGCAAACTCGAGGACATGCGAGCAGTACCCTCTTTAATCGAGGCTCTTGAAGACGTTGACCTGGGAGTCCGTCAAGATGCTCGTGAGGCGCTCGATACGCTCGGCTATCGTGAGGAAATTTTTGATGCGGGAGATACGCTGCTATGAAGCCCCAACGCCCTGACCCACTCGTATTACTCGCCCTCGGTGGCCTGTCTCTGGTGCTTGAGGCCAGCTTAACAGTCGCACAGGGCACTCAAAAGCAACTGCTTAGTTGGAGCCAAAAGAGCCGAGAAACCTTTGGATCCCGGCTCCTCCCGCCACTCGAAGAGGAACGCTCGGGAGACTGACACTCTCTATAGGTGCAGTGTGCGTTGCAAGAAGGCTCGCACTGCCACGAGGGCACTCATATTGATTTGATGCCCCATAGTGACCTCGTACAACTGAACTTTGGCTCCTAGCTCAACCAGCACACCTTGTGCAAGCCGACTCGCTTCAACCGGAATAACAGTATCTTCTGTACCGTGAACGAGCAAGACTTCTGGAAATCCAGCCGATGAACGCTGCGCGATATTTTCCCCCTCAAATAAATAGCCACTCATCGCCACGAGTGCTGCCGGGTGAGGAGTGCGCTGTAGACCTACATCAAGCACCATCACTGCCCCCTGAGAGAACCCTAATAGGGCAATGCGCTCAGCCGGAGTGTTAAATTTCTGGCTTTGCAGATCGATGAGTTGATTGAGCAGTACACGACTATGGCGAACACCCGAGCCGTGGTCAGCACCAAACTCATACCACTGCCTGCCATCTTGTGAGCCGGGAACGCTCAGAGGAGCTTCAGCAAACAGGTAACGGACTCGCTCGAGTGCGAGTGCCTGTGCAAGAGGTACCAGGTCATGGCGATTAGCTCCTCTCCCATGCAAGGCAATCACTAAAGCGGTAGGTCCAGCTGAACCGTCAGGCTCCATCACCAATACGTCCAAAGTCAAAGGTCCACCCTCCCAAGAAGATGGACCCTACTGTGACATACGCAGATTTACAAACGCTACTAGCGAAGACTATTCGAGAACCTCGAGATAATCGCGCACCTTCGCACGGCGTCTGGGTTGACGTAGTTTCTGAAGGGCCTTGGACTCAATCTGGCGTACTCGCTCACGCGACAAATCAAGAGCCCGACCAATTTCAGACAGCGAATACGTGCGCCCATCCATTAGCCCATAACGCATAGCGATGACGTCGCGCTCACGCATCGTCAGCTCAGTCAGCAGTTCTTGCACATCACGGCGCAAGGACTCCTGGACCGCGCTATCCTCTGGAGAAACGTCCTCTGCCTCAAGCAACTCACCCAACTCGGTATCCTTATCCTTTCCGACTCGGGTTTCGAGTGAGACAGAACGAGGTACACGACTCATTAGTTCGCGTACGTGAACGGGCTCCATTTCCAGCTCTTCTGCAATCTCACCGATGGTCGGTGTGCGACCAAGATTTTGTGAGAGCTTACGCTGAGTTTTCTTGATACGGTTGAGTTTTTCGGTGATGTGTACAGGTAACCGGATAGTCCGTGACTGCGTCGCAATCGCCCGCGTAATACCCTGTCGGATCCACCAGTAAGCATAAGTCGAGAAACGGTACCCCTTGGTCGGGTCAAATTTCTCAACCGCGCGCTCAAGACCAAGTGTCCCTTCTTGTACCAGGTCCAGAAGTTCAAGGCCACGGTTCTGGTATTTCTTGGCGACTGAGACTACCAACCGAAGGTTCGCCTCAATCATCTTGCGCTTGGCACGGCTGCCGGCTAGCTGCAGTCGCTTGAGTTCGACACGATTCAACTCGACCAGCTCAGCCCACTCGTCCTCACTCAAGGTCGTGCCGAGTTCTTTTTCGCGCTCTTCCTTAGCAGCAGCCAGCTTCATCAGCTTTTGAACTTGGCGCGCTAGCTCGACTTCCTCATCACGTCCTAATAAAGGGACACGACCGATCTCTTGTAGGTAGACCCGTACAAGGTCAGTTGAGCTCCCCGCCTTTACAGGCCGCTCATCGGTGTATTCCACCTGCACGAACGCCTCCAAAGCCTGTGGGTCTAGCACCACCGGCTCAACGTCGTCCGGAACCAAGGGATGATCAATGTCTATTGCATGCATGAATGTCTAACCTTATCGAACGTGAATGCTGCTGAGTCAACTAGCGCGGCTAAAACTTCTAGTACAGGAGTAGTGTCTGCAAGAGCTTCAGATCCATCTGTAGGGCTAACTGATGATTAAGACGTGAACGCTAAGCCCCTATGTTCCTGAACCCCTGAACCGCCCTGTCAGAAAATTTTCTCCAGTACTTTCAACCCCCGAATGCTCTAGTCTCATGTGTACGGTCTCAACTATTATTATACAACTAGACTCAAGTTAAGTGACACCAAATCACGGTTTTTCAGCAGATGATGCAGGTAACCCGCTCTCAGTCCATAATGGTCTTGAAGGAACAACACTACGACTGTCTTTTGACCTATGCAGGAAGTTATACTGTGGTCGACCCTGCTATTAACGCTACTGCTGCTCGTAGGCCTTTTCTTTTTCCTGAGAGCCTCGGTCAAGGACAGAACAGAACAGATTGAGCTCGAGTTCAACTTGCAGCCAAGCGAGCTTGCAAGCAATCTTTGCACCTATCTTGAGAAGCGCGCCTACCAGCTTATTGAAAAAGATGACCGACTCGTTTTCACCGGTGTGGTTGCTCCTAGTCGATTTTTAGCTGTTTTCCTCACACTCCTTGCATTTCTTGGACTCGTCTGCTTGAGTCTGATACTTGGTACTCTACTGCCGCAAGGCGGATTGGTGCTTGGCCTCCTGCCCCTTGCAAGTCCACTGGCGGGTTTCTTTTATTGGACGAAAGCTAGACGTTCGGAACGGGTAGTCGCCCGCATCCAGGATACGGCCGCAGGATGTAGATTGCTCATTGAAGCTCACCGTGATGAGATTCTCACTCTCAGACAGAAGCTAGAGACTTCAACCGTCAAGTGAAAACTTAAAATCCATTTCCAGTCCTTGACTATAACATTGTAGTGCAGAATTCAGCAACGCACCAACCGGTTACCTGGTTTCGCTTGGCCTGGGGCTACCCGTGAGTGCTATGATTAGAGACGCGCTGCGGCGGGCGTAGCCAAGAGGTTAAGGCAGAGGTTTGTGGATCCTCCATTCGTGGGTTCGAGTCCCATCGTCCGCCCTTGAAAATTCAGATCCATAATTTGCAACCATACCTGACATCTTTTAGAGAGTCTTCAGCGGGTCACCTTCTCATATTCCCAGTGCCAAGGTTCGTCAATAGATGTGTTCTGGTAGTACCCGAAACGTGAAGCGTTGGCACTCAACCAGTGAAACAACCATGATCCTCTCCAATGACGGACGTTGGCAGAACTGGTATCCGGTGTAAGGTTGCGCCCACCTTCTTTAGTACCAAAATCAACTGCTAGACCGCTATTGTGAAGGCTGTATCCGGGCGCTGCGAGGCGTCTACCGATGTATTGGATCATGAACTGAACTGCTGCTGTACCGTGTTCTCCTCCTGGCACGGCGCTTCGTTGTGGGCGGGTTTGCCGGTAGTAGCTGGGAAAGTTCGTCTGCCACTTAAAGAACTGCTGTGAGGCCGAACGGTAAGCGCTGATGATGGAGACGTACTCGATATCTAACTGAATTGCCTGCTCAGGCTTTTGCTGAGCGAGATCAGCACGGGCCGCCTTGAGTAGTTCCTGGCAGGCTTTTGCCGCTTCTATCTGTGCTTGGTGCTGCTTCTCGATTCGAGCGAGCCTGGAGCTAGCTACATCCCCCACGAATGTGCCACGTTGAGCACTCCGGTATACATGCCCCTGATACACACTGTGCATAAATTGCTTCTGCACCGGTGAGGCCCCTCTCCAGTCCATGCGTGGCTCCGACCTGACGGTCTCTGCGTGACCGTAAACGCCTGGAGGTAACACAAGCTGACTCATTAACAGGGCACTGACGGCGAGGGTGGAGGTGAGAACGTTCATGCTCATCGGTTAATAGTGCCTTGTCGTCCTGTGGAGAGATGCGGATCAGCCAAAGATTGTTTCTTCATGGACCTATCATGTCCTGGCACATCAGTTGATGAAAAATCTCCTCCCGCTTGTGGTGGCGCTAACTGTACTGGTCATTGCTCACTTCTCTACTGCGACTGCCCAGCAGCCTCCATCGGAACAGGCTCCCGAACCGAGAACTGATCTGACCAGTTCTGAGCCCGAGGCGGCCCGTCTTGCATCGGCATTCAGTTCAAAACTTTCAGTGCCCGTTACCCTGAGCGACGGTACCCGCACCCTGACTCAGACCCGCCAACAATGGGGTATCCGGCTCGACATCGAACGCATGCTGACAGGTGGCAAGAATGATGTCGCGTTTAAAGTCGATACTGCCGCTACGACTGCTGCCGTCGAGAAGGTAGCCGGACGCTTTGAGCAACCAGCTGTAGATGCAAAGCTGTACCTGTCGGGAGGCAAGCTCAAGATAGCTCCCGATGTCCCGGGGCACACGCTTGATATTTCGGCAACCGTTGAGCAATTAGCCCGAGCAGTCGAGTCAGACCCGGCTACGCAACGTCTCACGGTGCCATACATCGACAAGCCCGCACGCATAACTGCCAGTTATTTAAAAGAAATCAACGGGCAGATCGCTTCGTTCACGACTCAGGTCGGGGGTAATTCCTCGCGCCTACGCAATGTCAAGCTTGCCACGGCTGCCATTGACGGGACATTGCTCGCGCCGGGTGAAACCTTTTCCCTCGATAAGGTCGTTGGCCCACGTACACGTAAACGCGGTTATCGCGAAGCGACAGTGTTCGTAGACGCAAAAGAGGTAGAGGGTATTGGGGGCGGTGTCTCACAGGTGACCGGGACGTTATTTAACGCGGCAGCCTTAGCAGGACTCGCCATTAAAGAAGTTCATCCACACTCACGCCCAGTCAGCTATCTCCCCCTGGGTCGAGATGCGACCGTGGCGCGAGGATTGAAGGACTTAAAGTTTGTGAATAACACAAACACACCTATCTACATCAGCTATACGTTGCGTAACCGTAGCTTGCAAGCTGTTATCTACGGTCGGAAAGTAGATGGGCAGAAGGTGAGTTTGACACGCCAGGTGCGCAGGCGCGCACCTGGACATGTCAAAGCCCAACTCTACCGGACAATTCGTCTGGATGGTATTGACCGCAAAGAACGTATCCTGAGCCATACCTACCGCTGGAAGCCAGGTTAGGCTTCGTCGTAATCCGCGGCTGAAACAAGCTCTGTATCTTCGTCTTTGTCGCTTGGAGCAGCCACGGTGTTGGCTGAGACACTGGCTCCGGCTGCAAGCTGCTCGCGGACTTTGGTGTCGATCTCTTTGGTGAGCGTTGGATTGCCCTCAAGTAGGGTAATCACGTTCTCGCGGCCCTGACCCAGGCGCTCGGTGCCGTAGTTGTACCAGGCTCCTTTACGCTCCACCACATCCATCTCGACTGCCAGGTCGAGGATGCAGCCGACAGATGAGATGCCTTTGCCGAAGATGATGTCAAACTCCGCCTTGCGGAAGGGTGGAGCGATCTTGTTTTTGACCACCTTGACCCTGACACGGTTGCCGTATTCGTCCTGGCCCTTCTTGAGCGTCTCCGCTTTACGAATGTCAAGCCGTACGGACGCGTAGAACTTGAGTGCGTTTCCGCCGGTCGTCGTCTCCGGGTTACCGTACATGACCCCGATTTTGGAGCGCAACTGGTTGAGAAAGATAACCATGCAACCGGTCTTGCTGATATTACCGGTAATTTTGCGTAGGGCCTGGGACATCAGGCGGGCCTGCAAGCCCACATGCGCATCCCCCATTTCGCCCTCGATCTCAGCCCGGGGTACCAGTGCTGCTACCGAGTCGATGACGATGACATCGACTGCGGCTGAGCGGACCAGTTGATCGACGATTTCTAGTCCCATCTCGCCCGTATCGGGCTGTGAGATGATCAAGTTATCGACATCAACGCCCAGTGCCGCAGCATAGGTGGGGTCCAGAGCATGTTCCGCATCTATGAACGCCGCAACGCCGTCTTGCTTTTGTACCTCGGCGATCGCGTGCAGGGCAAGGGTCGTCTTGCCGGAGGACTCGGGACCGTATATCTCGATGACTCGTCCCCTGGGCAGACCACCTCCCAGGGCTACATCGAGCGTGATCGCCCCACTGGTAACGGTCTCAACCCGTGCACGGGCACCCTCGCCCAGGACCATGATTGCCCCATCACCAAAATTGCGCTTGATCTGGGTGAGAACTATCTTCAGGGCTTTTTGCTTTTGGGATTCCTCGGCGGTCGCTTTGGACTTTCCGTTGTCTGTAGTACGGGCCATCGTGGACTCCTGGCTATGTGCCGTAGACGGCAGATTGAGCAGTTCCTGCCCAGAGGAGCGACTGCCGTTGGTACCGTTTCTACTCATACAAGATTGCTCCCAGATTTTAGCACCCATGCTAGTGGAAGGCGGGTTCAGCCCCCAGCGCAGGTGGACCTTTGTTCACAATCATAGCACATCACATGTCCGGTGCCATGCAGGAGCAATTGCTGATCTCAGGTGCGTGTCCAGTTGAGGTAGGGCAAATTTGCCGCAGTGGCCCTGATACGCCCGGTTTCAGACACAAGTTGGGCACAGGCATCCCAGGTGCCTGCAAGGAACATCTGCCTGGAAGCCGTGCCTATGGTGATGGGCGTACAAAACTCAGTCGAGTGGACCTGTAGCACTTCGAGGTCTATCGTCAGAACAGTGGCCGGTATGATCAGCAGTTGTTGCAAGTGCTTGACGGCAGCAGGTGGAGCGATCACACACGGGATACCCATCGCCACGCAGTTCCCGAGGAAAATCTCAGCGAAGCTTTCTCCAACAACAGCCTCGATGCCCCATTTGGCAAGTGCCTGGGGTGCGTGCTCACGACTTGATCCGCAACCGAAGTTGCGGTTTGTGACTAGAATTTTGGCCCCCCGGTAATGGGGCTGGTTGAAAGGGTGCTCCGGCTGAGTCCGGTCATCGGCAAACACCTGCTC
>JACMIX010000156.1 GCA_014380935.1 Gloeobacterales cyanobacterium ES-bin-141
GGCACCAGGATATCCAGACGCGACAGCAAGCTGGCCGTACGAGCAGGTTTCGCCGAATGGAATGCGGGTCAGTGCTTGCCAGACTGTGATCTGAAACGCGGACCCACGCAAGGCAAGTGGCAGGTCAAAATGGTGGCGCTCGCCGGCAAAATATTCAAGCAGTTGCTTGCGTACCGCAGTACTGACACCCCGAACTGGAAGAAAACTGCATTGTTCGAGTTCTTGTTCGAGTGTGAGGGGGTAGCAGCCGTCGAGAAACTTTAAACCAAGCATTGCCCCTTCGTGGTCCGTTGCATAGACAATCGGACCCACGGGTGATTCGAGCGTATCGAGATAGGCGTTCATTTTGTGCTCCTGGTAATTGGTCCACGAATAATATGCGGCGTATTGCCGTTGGGGCACGATGCGTCCTGCCCGTAGATCTCAAATGGTCCAGAGGTGTTGGGCGGCGTAGGCACGCCACGGACGCCAGGATTCAGTGTGATTGCTATGGGTCAATCCGGCCCGCTCCAGTGCCTGCCGGAGGGCGAGGTCACCGACCGGAAATGCATCCGGATCGCCCAGTGCCCGCATTGCGATACAGGACACTGTCCACGGTCCGACTCCCGGAAGTTTGAGCAGGCGGGCGGCCGTCTCGTTCCAGTCCGCACCCCGGTCGAGCACCAGTTTCTGCTCGCACACGGCCACGGCCAGGGCACGCAAAGCCGTGGCCCGGCTCCGGGTAAGGCCAAGGTTGCGCAGATCTTCAATCTGCACCTGTGCCATTGCCTCGGGTTTTGGAAAGACGTGTGTCAGGTGCCCTTGTGGAACGGCGAGCGGCTCTCCGAACGCCCGCACCAGCCGTCCGGCAAGCGTCCGCGCTGCCGCGACGGAGATCTGTTGCGCAAGAATTGCCCGCACGGCCGCTTCAAACCCATCCACCGATCCGGGAACTCTGAGCCCGGGTCGAGCAGCCAGAAGCGGCGCGAGTATCACATCGGCACCGAGCGCGTCCCTAATCACAACCGGGTCGGCATCGAGATCGAACAGGTTCCGGCAACGCTGCACCAGCAGACCAAGGTCGCGCAGGTCCTCAAAATAGACTTGCAGCCGGATGTAACCCGCATCAACGACTGGCTGCAATTGCACGATGCCGGTCGCATGCGGCAACGCAACCGTGCGCCGGTAGGACTCGCCTGTGACCTCCTCCACTCCCGGCACCGCGCGCCGGGCGAAGTAGGCCAGCAGAGCATCCGCTGCTAGCGGAGGGCGGTACGGAAGGCGAAGCACTACGCCTCCCATACCGCGAGTGTCCGGTGCCGTCCTGCGGCGTAGAGCACTTGGCGGACAACCAAAAGATGCCTGCATTGCCTCGTTGAATTGGCGGATGCTGGCAAACCCGGCAGCAAAAGCTACGTCGGTCAGCGGTAAATCCGTTTCATCCACGAGCAGTCGGGCCGTCTGTACCCGGCGGGTGCGGGCCAACGCGAGAGGACCGGCCCCTACCTCGGCCACCAGTTCACGGTGCAGGTGCCGCGGGCTGACTGCCAGTCGGTCCGCGAGCCCACCGACCCCCTCGCCGTCTACTGTCCCCCCGGCAATCAATCGGAGCGCCCGACCGACCAGATCGGCCCTGACATTCCAATCCGCTGATCCTGGCCCGGACTCGGGCCGACAACGACGACAGGCACGAAACCCGGCAGCCACAGCCGACGCGGCGGACGGGTAGAAGCGCACGTTGGCGGGAAGCGGCGTACGCGCCGGACAGATGGGTCGGCAGTAGATGCCTGTTGATGTAACGGCGGTGAAGAATTGACCGTCAAAGCGCTGATCGCGGCTGCAAATAGCCCGGTAGCAAAGTTCAAAATTGCGGTGCATTTGCGTGTCCATGGCTGCCAGGATAGCCAGGTTTTATGATCGATGCTGGCGGTTTTCGGACATGGGTATCACATAAGATAAGACGACCTGGTGATTGAGACGGATGCCTTACCCGACGCTCACCCTGCTCATTTCTTGCCCTGACCGTCAGGGTATTGTTGCGGCCCTTTCCCAGTTTGTCCTCGAAGCCGGGGGCAATATCGTCCGCTCCGATCAGCACACCACCGATCCGATGGGGGGTGGGTTCTTTATGCGTCTGGAGTTTCTCTACCCGGATGGCGGCCCGGACGATGAGCATTTCAAGGAGCGCTTTGGAGCTGTGGCGGAGCGCTTCGCCATGGACTGGCGATTGGTCCGCTCAACGGCACCCAAGCGCATGGCCCTGTTCGTCTCGCGCATTGACCACTGCTTTATCGATTTATTGTGGCGCTGGCGAGCCGGGGAACTCGCAGTCAAGATTCCCCTGGTCGTGAGCAACCACCCCGACCTCGAGCCCATTGCCGTCCAGTACGGCCTGCCCTTCCACTTCTTTCCGATCGCCCGCGAGAACCAGGCAGAGCAAGAAGCCCGCATGCTCGAATCGCTCGAAGGGCAGGTGGATTTCATCGTGCTCGCCCGCTACATGCGCATCCTGGGCCGGGACTTCATCGAGCGGTATCCGGGGCGCATCATCAACATTCACCACAGCTTCCTGCCTGCGTTCGTGGGGGCCTCTCCCTACAAACGGGCCTACGAGCGGGGGGTCAAAGTCATCGGTGCCACCGCCCATTACGTCACTGCCGAACTAGACGAGGGGCCGATCATCGAGCAGGACGTGATCCGCGTCAACCACCGCGATGGGGCCAACGACCTGAGGCTCAAAGGCCGGGACATTGAGCGGGGTGTACTCGCTCGGGCGGTCAAGTGGCACATCGAGGACCGGGTGCTGGTCTACGGTAACCGGACGGTCGTATTTAACTAGATGCGGACGTGTTGTAGTTTGTGTCTATGACGTTCCTGGAAGTAGGAACTCTCATATGTATACGTAGTTACCTTTTTCCATAAGACTTGTAAAATATGAAATACATTCATACACCTGATTAGTATTTTTGGGATGGCTTCCTACTGGCTATCTAATGAAAAATTTTAAGCTCAAATCAGGATTGAAATTTTCGCTGGGCGCGACAGTCAGTAAATCACGGCTAATGTTTTTGGGACTTGCAGCGACAATTGCACTGTATGCGAGTCCAGTTGCTGCTCAGGTGAGCTTCTTATCTGCTCCGAACTATCCTGCCGGAGAAGCCCTCCTCTCCGTGAAGGCCGGGGACCTGGACGGGGACGGCGACCTCGATCTGGCGGCAACGAGCCGCGACGATTACGATGCCGGTCCCGGTAACGTGTTTGTCTTCAAGAACAAAGGAGATGGCACTTTCGCCGCCGCTCAAGGAGTCCCGACCGGGACAGGTCCTGTTTCCCTAACAGTTGGAGATCTGGACGGGGACGGGGACCTCGACCTTGCCACGGTCAATATTGGCTACGACGGTTACTACAGCTCTGTTCCCGGCAGCGTGTCCGTGGTGAAAAACAACGGCAACGGCACGTTTGCCGCTCCTCAGAACTTCGCTGAGGGGGACTCGCTGAGCTCTATCGCATCGGGAGACCTGGACGGCGATGGGGATCTCGACCTCGCCGCGACGAATAGCGACTCCGGCACTGTATTGGTGTTCAAGAACAGTGGGAACGGCACGTTTGCCCCTCCTCAAAACTTTGCGGTTGAAGATGCTTCCAACTCCATCACCATTGGGGATCTGGACGGGGATGGCGACCTCGACCTCACCACCGTAAACTTTGACGACAACGTATCTGTGTTGAAGAACAACGGCAACGGCAGTTTCGCCACAGCTGAGAACTTTGCTACAGGGGATGAGCCCCGCACTATCACGGTTGGGGACCTGGACGGGGATGGCGACCTCGACCTCGCTACGGCAAACAGCGGTAGTTATCCTACCTTCATCGGTACTGTGTCCGTGTTGAAGAACAACAGTAACGGTACC
>JACMIX010000157.1 GCA_014380935.1 Gloeobacterales cyanobacterium ES-bin-141
AAGCGGTGCTTAAATCGTGCTTAAATCGGGACCAGAATTTCTAATAAAGACCCACAAAGGCCAACGGTTCTGAGAGGGGCGTGAAGGGCTAGGAGCCAGTCCCAGAGCCTGAAAAGCTTGGAGCGGGTGGTGGGAATCGAACCCACAACTACAGTTTGGAAGACTGTGGTTTTACCACTAAACTACACCCGCGTGAGGCCTATCTATATTACCTACCCTGCACACCAGGCAGCAACCACAACTCTGGTGCCAGCAAGCTCCTTCACCCTTTGGTGAATTCCACTCTGTCTGAACACTGTTGCCGGACAGTGATTCAGTGCTTGCCCACGGCAGGGACTCGATTCAGAGTCCCTGCCGTAAGCGAACCCGTCACGAACCAGGTGATTTTGGGTGCGTCTAACTTCGGTCCACTTCTAGATCCAGTTAGCTCTCCTGACCGCTGCCATAACTGACCGCCTGCAACCGTGCCCAGACCTCGAAGGCAAGCTCCGGTGAGCGCTCCTCCAGCATTTTGCCCCAGGTATTCCAGGCCGCCGCAAGCGGAGGTTGTACTGCTGCATAGAGTCCCAGGTTCAGATAATGCCCGAGCCACTCTACCAGGGCCGGTAGACCAACCTGGCGGACCACCCCGGCAATCAACAGCGGATCGCGCCCGAAGGCAGCAAGCATTGTCCGGGTAAGTCCATCCCAGCGAACTGCGTCTTGTAAGAATGGTTTGAGAACCTCCGGACCCAGCTTCGCCATCTCTTCGAACACCACGCCGAGTAGGCGATTGATCTGCTCGGGCGGCAGATTTTGTCCAACCGTGGGACACATAGCCCGTTGAAACAACCAGGTCACCGCGATGTTGGGTTGGTAAGGCTGTAGAGATTGAAGCGCCGCCACGTCCAAACGATTTGCCTCAAGAGCCCGGTCCACCCCACTCACCAGTCGGGGTAGGTGGCGCAGCATCGACCCGAAGCCACCAAAACTCAGCGGCGATTGCTGAGCACTCGCATCCCCGATCAAAAGCAAGCGGGCCAGATCAGACCGCAGGGGACTATTCCGGTAGGCCGGGAAAAAACTGTATAGAGCCCGCTGGAAGTGCAACTCCTCCAGGGGTGTGCCCTGGTAATCGGGCAACAGGCGTAAGTAGTCTTCGAACAGCCCCGTCAGCGATCCACGCCGGGGATCAGCGTCCACGTAGGTAAACAGATAAGTCGTGCGCCCATCCCGGGCCGGAAACGCTTCCCAGAAATACTGACAGTCCCCCGTCACACCGGTGATAGTTGCCATCAAGTCTGCCTCCCGGTCGTCGCGGTAACCCGTCGCACAGCTACCTACCACCAGACAAACTCCATCCGGACGACCGCCACGACGGAGCTGCCGGACAATCGGCGAGAACTGTCCCATCCCGTCAATAAGCAGACGTGCCCGCAGATACCGCTCCCCACCCTCACCCCGGACTGTAACTGCTACTCCCTGTGGGTGAATAGTTGACTGGAGAAAGTCTGTCTGCTCGAGCAACACGCCTCCCTCAGTCCGAAAACGCTCTAATAGCCGCGCAAGCAGACTGACCGGGTCTACCCCAATATTCAGTACGTCCGGGATTCGGTATTGCCCACTGCCCGAGAAGCGGACCTGAGTTGCCGGGTACTCACTGGCAATTACGGCCTCGAGCTCGGTTGGGCTCAAAAGCCCTAGCTCCACCAAGCAGACCAGTTCCTGCCGTGAGGTGTTCCACTCCTGGTCACGACCGCGCAACTGACCCCGCTCGACAACTGCCACCCGCCAACCCCGCTCTACCAGAGCGGTTCCGAGCAGGATCCCGAGGGTACCGCCGCAGATGACCACGTCCCAGTCAGGGGTTTCCAGGGAGGTGGATGACTCAAAGACAACCGTTCGCGCAGGAGGGCTTCCTGATTTACAGGTCTGCCACGCCTGCTCCGCACGCACAAGACCTTCCCAGGCGGATGGACCGATGGTTTCGAGGACTAGGCGGGTTCTGGGTGCGATATCTTCCGGCTGCGTGGGTAGATTCATCGGGCGGTTGGGTTCGGCGTCCTATACTGGAGGCTGAACTGCTAGGGAAGTATAGATGCCACACACAATCGTAACGAACGTTTGTGAGGGTGTTGCCGATTGCGTAGACGCCTGCCCGGTTTCTTGCATTGACAAGGGTCCGGGAAAAAATGCCAAGGGTACCGACTGGTACTGGATTGATTTTGCAACCTGTATCGATTGCGGAATCTGTTTACAGGTCTGTCCGGTCTCCGGTGCAATTCTGCCCGAAGAAAAACCCGAACTGCAAAAGACGCCTGCCTGACACTCCGGCGGGATTGACGGGCAGCAGGAGCTTGTGGAGCCGCCGGTATCTCAACACCGCCGCACTTTATGGAACTGACGCGTTTTTCCTGGGCAAACTGGTCTTCCTCTTTACAAAAAACCTGGCGCAAGACCTGGCGTGGCTTCGACGGCTGGCTGTTATTTTTTCCGGCCCTGTTGCTCGGCACAGGTGTGTTGACCATCTACAGTACGCGCCCCACTGGCGAGGAATGGAAGGCGCAATTGTTGACGGGCATCCTGGGCATAATCTGGGTACTGCTGCTCGCCCGTTTTCCGTACGAACGTTTGTTGCGCTGGCAATGGGTCATCTTTGCTGGGGTGTGCCTGTTACTGGGGTCAGTGTTGTTTACCGGCAACTCAGTCAAGGGTGCTCAGCGCTGGATCGAGGTGGCAGGCTTGCAACTCCAGCCCTCCGAATTTGCCAAGGTGGGCATGATCGTCGTTCTGGCTGCTTTTATGCACAAGTACCCGGTTCGGGTCTTCCCACAGATCTGGGGGGTGCTTGCGGTCCTGGCCGTCCCTTTTGGGCTTGTCTTCAAGCAACCGGACCTGGGGACAGCCCTGGTGTTTGGAGCTATCGGTCTTGGGATGCTCTATTGGGGAGGAGCAAAGCTTGCCTGGTTGCTGTTGCTGGTTTCGCCACTGGTCTCGGCTATTCTTTACAGCTTGTGGTTGCCGGGCTGGATCCTCTGGGTTATTGTCGCAGGCATACTGGCCTGGGCTTCGCTTGAGTGGCGTCTGCCCAGCCTGATTGTTGCGCTTGTACTCAATCTGGTATCGGGCGGGCTGGGACAGACCCTCTGGAACTTGCTTAAACCCTACCAGCAGCAGCGGTTGCTCATCTTTCTAGATCCCGGTCAGGATCCACTCGGTTCGGGATATCACATCATTCAGTCGGAGATTGCCATTGGGGCAGGAGGGCTATGGGGACGCGGTCTCTTCCAGGGCACCCAGACCCAACTCAATTTCATCCCCGAACAACACACGGACTTTATCTTCTCAGCCCTCGGTGAGGAGTGGGGTTTTATTGGCGGTATCGTTTTGTTGTTGTGTTTTTTGGGCTTGCTGTGCCGTCTGGTGATCGTTGCCAATAATGCCCGTGATGATTTCGGTTCCCTGATCGCTATTGGTGTCTTTACTATGTTGCTTTTCCAGTTGGTCGTGAACATTGGCATGACTATCGGTCTCGCCCCGGTCACCGGTATTCCACTGCCGTTCATCACCTTTGGGAGGTCGTTCCTGATCACCTGTTTCACGGCTATCGGTCTGGTAGAATCCGTCGCGGCCTATAGCCGTGACAAACTGGTCTTCCCTGAGTAGGTCTGTGTGATGCGCGACACGATTCATCTCAAGCAGATCAATTGTTACGGCTACTGCGGGGTTTTCGCTGAGGAACGCGCTCTCGGCCAGCGTTTCGTGATCGACATCGATGTGCAGATAAACCTTGAGCCTGCCGGACATAGCGATGCCCTCCATGACACTTTGGACTATGGTGAATTGATCAAGATGGTTCAGGGTGTGGTGGCCGGGGAACAATTTTTCTTACTCGAAGCAATGGCTCACACCCTCGCGGTCCGGTTGCGAAGCGATCCCCGCGTCGAGCGAGTCCGCGTCGAAGTTCACAAACCCCAGCCCCCAATCCCGAATTTTGGGGGTTCGGTAAGCATCGAGATCTGGCGCTAATACACGATGCTCACCAGCTGGCAAAATCCGCTCATCAAGCAACTGCGCAAACTACACCAGACCAAAGAGCGCAACCGCACAGGTCTATTTCTGGTTGAGGGAACGCACCTGGTCGAGGCTGCCTGTACCCACGGCTGGACTATCGAAGTTCTGTGTGTAACCGAGCAGTGGGCCGCGGTTCACTCAGAACTCCTACTCCGCCTTAAAACTACAACCCAACGGGTCGAATATTTGAGCCCCGAACTGCTTGCCACCCTGGCGGGTACCGTCAGCCCGGGTGGGGTAGTTGCCGCTGTACAGCACCGGGAACGTGACTGGCGGACCCTGATGAGCGCTCCTTGCCGCCTACTGGTACTGGGTGAGAGGCTTCAGGATCCTGGCAACGTCGGCACGCTCGTGCGGACCTGCACGGCAGCAGGAGCCGATGGTCTGGTACTCAGCCCCGACAGCGTCGATCCGGATCATCCCAAAGTCCTCAGGGCAAGCGCCGGTCTGTGGTTCCATTCGCCCCCTCTGCGCGTGCAAGACTTCGGTAGTTTATTGGGCGAACTGGCCCTTGGCGATATTCAGGTGCTTGCCACCGACCCACGCGCCACCCTGACACTGTGGGAGGCAGACCTGACCTTGCCGACGGCTTTTGTACTGGGTAGCGAGGGGCAGGGCCTCAGCCCCGCTGTCCGCGCCCTGGTCACTCGCCAGGTGAGCATCCCCCTGGCTACCGGCGTGGAATCTCTCAATGTGGCGCTTACAGCCGGAGTGTTGCTCTTTGAGGCGGTCAGACAGCGCCGAATACGCATTTAGGGGACAACTGCCACTTGTTGATTGATATACGGATTGGGCCAAAACACCCCGACACATTCGTGAGCCAGGCAATTTCTGTTACATTACTTCTCAGTGCGTGTGAAGGCCGATCGAGAAACTCATCAGCCGGCTTTTGTGTGCCCTGTACCAACAGCGGTGCTAGTTAACCACAGACGACCTTGGGGGAGCAGCTTAATGGTTCAGCAGCAACAAAAATTTGATGAAAAGAGCCGTGATTTAGACCAGCAAAAGATTTCTGCCTTACAAAAACAGGCGTCTTTATCTGATGTGACGCAGACAATCCCCAAGGAGTGTTTTCGCATCGACAGCCGTAAAGCTTATACCGGCCTATTCATCAACGTGACCGTAGTAGTCCTCACCTATGCGGCTCTGGTCTTCAATCCGTGGTTTTGGTTGACACCCCTGTTATGGGTGATTGCGGGTACGGCATTAACCGGCTTTTTCGTGCTTGCCCACGACTGTGGACACCGCAGTTTCTCAGCCAGCCGTCGCGTAAACGACTTCGTCGGCCATCTATTCATGCTGCCGTTGCTCTATCCCTTCCACGGCTGGCGCGTCCACCACAATCAGCATCACGCCTATACCAACCACGTCAAGCTGGACAACGCCTGGCGCCCCATATCAGTGGCAGATTTCCCGGGACTCAGTCCGGCGCTACAGAGTGCCTACCGTTCCGCACGAGGCTACGGCTGGTGGATAGCATCGATATTTCACCAGGCCAACCTGCACTTCAGGCCCTCACTCGCGCGCGCCAAGGACCAGGCGGATGTGCGCTTCTCAGTCACCCTGGTGGTCATATTCGCCCTCATCCTTTTTCCCGGTCTGCTGTGGATGGGTGGTCCCTGGGCCGTCATCAAGTACTGGCTCATGCCATGGCTTGTGTATCACTTCTGGATGAGCACGTTCACTCTCGTACATCACACCCAGCCGGACATCCCCTTCTACAACGACAACACCTGGAACCCGGTCACAGCTCAGCTCTTCTCAACCGTCCATTGCCGTTACCCCTTCTGGGTGGAGTTCCTCTGCCACGATATCAACGTTCATATCCCTCACCACGTATCAACAGCGATCCCCTCCTACAACTTGAGGGCTGCCCACGAGGCACTGAAGAGCAACTGGTCACCCTACATGCACGAGCGCAAATTTACCTGGCAGATGATGCAGAAAATCGTTCAAGATTGCCACCTGTACGACGAAACCGGCTACTACCGGCCCTGTCCGCCAATCATCAGTCCCCGCTAGTCAGATCTAAAAAGGGGGTGCACCGACTGATGCACCCCCTTTTTTAGTGAATGAATTTGGCTTAGCGTCCAAGCACCTTCATCGCCCGCTCAGTGACGTTCTCGACGGTGAACCCAAAATTGGCCATCACGTCCTTGATCGGTGCCGATGCTCCGTAGGTATCGATGCCGATGACGTCCCCCTCAAAGCCGACGTAACGGTGCCAGCCGAAGGTTGCCCCGGCCTCGACCGCTAGACGCTTCACACCGGGATTGAGGACGCCGTCCCGGTACTCCTGAGACTGGCTCTCGAAAAGCTCCCAGCTAGGCAAGCTAACAACCTTAGCGGAAACACCTGCCTCGGTTAGTTTCTTCTGGGCCTCTACGCACAGGCTTACCTCAGAACCCGTGCCAATCAAGATAAGCTCGGGGTTCTCGGCGTCTACCAGCACGTAACCACCCTTGGCGACATTGTCTATAGTCGAGTTCGGATGAATGGGTAGATTCTGGCGGGTCAAGATGAGGGCGACCGGGGTGGTCTTGCTCTCAATGGCTACCTTCCAGGCCCCAACCGTTTCGACCGCATCGGCGGGCCGCAGAACCGTGAGGTTTGGCGTGGCTCGCATGGTGATGAGCTGTTCGACTGGCTGGTGAGTAGGGCCATCTTCGCCCAGACCAATGGAATCGTGGGTGAATACGTAGATGACTGGTGCGCCGGAGAGCGCGGCCACGCGCACGGCTCCCTTCATGTAGTCCATGAAGATGAGGAACGTGCCGCCGTAAACCGTCAGTCCGCCGTGCAGAGCTATGCCGTTCATCACAGCACCCATGCCATGCTCACGCACACCAAAGCGGAAGTTGCGGCCCTCGGGGCTTTCCTTTTGAAAATCTTTGAAAGCCTTGACGTATGTGTTGTTAGAGGGCGCAAGGTCAGCAGAACCACCAATTAAGCCTGGCAATACAGGGGTGACGGCATTGAGGACTTTACCCGAGGCGACCCGCGTGGCAACCGGCTTGTCGGCACTGGTGTACGTGGGTAGAGAGGCTTCCCAATCAGCAGGTAGGTCGCCGGCGATGAGCATCTCCAACTCAGCTGCAAGCTCTGGGTGCTCTGATTTGTAGGCGGCAAAACGCTCGTTCCAATCGGCTTCCGTCTGCTTACCCGTATCGACGGCTTTGCGAAAATTGGTCAGAGACTCCTCGGGGATATAGAAGTCAGGCTCAAGCGGCCAGCCCAGGTTTTCCTTGGTCGCCTTGACTTCATCGACGCCGAGGGCTGAGCCATGTACGTCGTGAGAGCCCGCTTTATTAGGAGAGCCATAACCAATAATCGTGCGGACAGCGATGATCGAGGCCCGATCGGTGACTGCCTTGGCTTTGTGGATTGCGTCTTCGATAGCCGCGAGATCGTTGCCGTCGGCAACCACCTGGGTGTGCCAGCCGTAGGCGTCGAAGCGCTTCATGCGGTCCTCGGTGAACGAGAGTTCTGTCTCTCCGTCAATCGAGATGTGGTTGTCGTCATAGAGATAAATGACTTTTCCCAATCCCAGATGGCCACCCAGGGAACCGGCCTCGGAGGCAACCCCCTCCATCAAGTCTCCATCCGAGACAATGGCATAGGTGGTGTGGTTGATGATTTCGTGTCCGGGACGGTTGTAGCGGGCAGCCAGGTTGGCCTCGGCAATCGCAAGGCCGATACCGTTGCCGAAGCCCTGACCCAGTGGCCCGGTCGTCACTTCGACGCCTGCGGTCATGAAGTTCTCGGGGTGGCCAGGAGTCTTGCTGTGTAGCTGGCGAAAAAGCTTAATGTCGTCGAGAGACAGGTCATAACCGGTCAGATGGAGCAGAGCATACAGCAGCATCGAACCATGGCCTGCCGAGAGCACGAAGCGATCACGGTCAAACCACTTGGGGTTGGTAGGGCTGTGCTTGAGAAATTTGGTCCAGATGACGTAAGCCATCGGGGCTGCGCCCATCGGCAGTCCCGGGTGGCCGGAGTTGGCTTTCTGAACGGCATCGACTGCCAGAAATCGGATTGTGTTGATGCTCAACTCGTCCAATTGCGTCGTCTTGTCAAGCTGCAAGGTACCAGTCATGAGTTCCGCTTGCCTTCGCTAGGGTGTGCTTGGACTTAGGCTTTCGCGCCCGTGAGGGTCGGGGCTCCAAATGCAATTGCCTCGTAGATCGAGCGCAGCTTGAGGCCGGTGAGCACCTGGAAAAAGCCGGTACCGTCGCGTGAACCGGGATAGTCGGTGTGCTTGAGAATGAGCGATGCCAACTCCCCATACTTCGTTTCACCGGTGTTACGCAGCTTTTCCTCAAGATGAGGCGAGTCATCCGGCGCAAACTCTCCCTCGATGGACAGATAGGAAGCCGGTCGCCCGTGGTAGATCTGCGTTCCATAACAAAAGGTCAACTCATCGTCTGAGTTGGGGAATTTGGGCCGCCAGCACACATCGGAAATCGCTGAGTCAAACAAGTGTGCCGGCTGGTAATTGGGAATTCCCTCGACCTGAACCATGCGGGCCATGATGCGCTTAGTCCCATCTGACTTGAGCGGCAGTTCAGAGGGCAGTATTTCGAGGACGACGTCTGCGTGCTCTTTCTGGGGATCGATATAGGCGCTGAAGTCAGGTCGGCGTGATTCGATTGCACGGATGACATCGTCGTAGGAATGTCCTCGCTCGGCCATGTCACGCTGGATCTTCCACTGAATTTTAATTGGGTCTGAGAGGTCGAAGTAGACCTTGAAATCGAGCAGGTTGCGAACCCGCTCGTCGTAGAAGGGGTGTAACCCTTCGAGAATAATGATGGGTGTCGGACTGATAGTCTCAGGAGGATCTATCTTTCCGGTTTCATGGTTGTAGATGGGCTTGAGAATTGTTTCGCCTGCCTTGAGAGCGGCGGCTTGCTCGGCCATCAAATCAAAATTGTTTGCCCTTGGATCTAGGGCGGTGATGCCCGTTTCCTTACGTTGCTTGCGGTCGAGCGAATGGTAATCATCCAGACAGATACTGGTGATAAGGTCACTGCTGAACAAGTCCCTCAGACGTTTTAGAAAAGTGGACTTACCACACCCCGAATCCCCGCCTACCCCTATGAGGACCACCCGGTTCAGCTTGCTGGCCATTGCGTTCTCCTTAGACTAGCTGCCTTCACGAGACATTGGTGATACGACGCCGGAACTAACCTACGTCAATGTAAATCATTTGATCATGATTTAGCTGTTGGTATTTGGACCCTACTGAACCTCGTTTTGGTCAGTCGGAAAAGTACCCCAACGCCCGCTCGAATAGTCCAAAAACGCCTCCCAATAGTAACAGAGGGCGTTAGCCACAAGCAAGGTCAGAGCAGGTCCACGCGTACGTCGTACCCCTTCATGTTCACAACCATAATATGGTAGAAATACTTAAGATGGTAGAAATACTTACTGGAATCCTTCATTCCATGTTGTGGAGCCCGGCCCAGATTTCTCACAGGCTGGCTTGTCCCCCGGATCGCAGATCCACCATAGACTAGAATAATCTCTACTCAAACAGCTGACGTCCTTATTAGGAGACAACCAATGGCGCACTCTACAGTGGCAGACATTCCGGTCAATATTTACCGGCCCAAGGACCCTTACGTGGGCAAAGCGGTTGACAATATCCGGCTGACACCTGAAGACTCGCCCAATGATGTGCGTCACGTCGTGCTCGACTTGTCTGAGGGTTCGCTGCGCTACATCGAAGGCCAGAGCATTGGGATCGTCCCGCCGGGAACAGATGCCAACGGCAAGCCTCACAAGCTGCGCCTCTACTCGATCGCCTCAAGCCGCATTGGTGACCACAAAGATTCCAAGACCGTCTCGCTCTGCGTCAAGCGCGTCGTCTACAAGCACCCCGAGACTGGCGCGGAAGTCCGCGGTGTAGCCTCCAACCACATCTGCAGTCTCAAGCCCGGCGATCCGGTTATGATCACGGGTCCGGTCGGCAAGAGCTTCCTGCTGCCTGAGGACCCGACGATGAACATTGTTATGATCGCCACTGGAACTGGCATTGCGCCATTCCGGGCTTTTCTGCGGCACATCTACGACGAGATGCCCACTCCCTGGCAGGGCGAGGTGTGGCTCTTTTTTGGTGTCCAGACCTCGGTGGACCTGCTCTATCACGATGAGCTTGTCGGCTATACCGAGAAGTCCGGCGGCAAATTCAAGCTAATGACTGCAATCAGCCGTGAGCAAAAAAACGCCGAGGGTGGGCGGATGTATGTGCAGCACCGGATTGCAGAACATGCCGACACCCTCTGGAGCATGGTCCAGCAGCGTAACACCTGCACCTACATTTGTGGACTGCGTGGTATGGAGGATGGTATCGACGTTGCTTTTACCACCGCTGCCGCCAAGCAGGGCCTCGAGTGGCCTGCCTATCAGTTCGATCTCAAGCAAAGCGACCTGTGGCATGTCGAGACCTACTAGGGTTCGATGCCCGCTTGCGCGCGGGCAGAGTATACTTCCAGAAATCTGCTACCTCAAGTAGGCTCTGCCCGCTCTTCACATGCCGATCATTTTTCAGTCCTCCAGGCGTCCAACTCTAGGAGTCGAGATGGAGCTCATGCTCATCGACCCCGACAGCCACGATCTCACTTCTCGTGGTCCGGAGCTAATTGATTACTGCACCACGCATCCGGAGTTGGAACTGAGTCTCAAGCCGGAACTAGTCCAGGCGACAGTCGAGATCAACACGGATATCTGCCAGGATGTAGCCCAGGTGAAGGCCGACCTGAGCGACCGCCTGCATAAGTTACATAAGGTAGCTGACGCACACCGAGTACGCTTTGCCTCGGCCGGGACGCATCCTTTCGCCCGCTGGCAGGAGTGCCGTTATACAGAAGCACCGCGCTACCAGGCATTGCTTGCCAAGCACGCCTGGACGGGTAGGCGCATGCAAATCTATGGTCTGCACGTCCATGTCGGCATGCCCAGCGGGGAAGTCGCTATTCAGGTCATCAATCAGATTACCCAGTACGCGCCGTTGCTGTTGGCCCTGTCCGGCAACTCTCCCTACTGGGAAGGAGTAGACACAGGACTTGACAGTTGCCGCACCAAGATTTTCGAGAATCTCTCGGCGGCGGGATTACCATTTCGCTTTGAAGACTGGCATGGTTATGAAAACCTGATCGATATTTTGCTTGCCACGGGTTCTATCCAGTCCCTGCGCGAGGTCTGGTGGGACATCCGTCCTCACCCTGATTTTGGGACGATTGAAGTCCGCATTTGTGATGCCCCACGGACCCTGAGGGATGTCCTGGCCTTGACTGCCTTCGTTCAGTGTCTGGCCGTGCATTTTCAGCGTCTCTATGAGGGCGGGGAAGAGGTGCGGCTGGTCCACAGCGGCATCATCCGCGAGAACAAATGGCGGGCCTGTCGGTGGGGACTCGATGGCGAACTGATCGACCCCTTGACGCTGAAAGTACTGCCGGCACGAGCGCTCGTTGAACAGCTCTTGCTCGAGGTGACACCTCTGGCTCAGGAACTGGGGTGTGAATCTTACCTGGCCGATGTGGAGACGATCCTCAAAGAGGGCAACGGAGCAACCCGTCAACGCCGTATGTATGCAGAGGGCGGTTCGTTCGGGGCCGTCGTGGAAGACCTGATCGACGGTCTACCCGGCATCCCGGTCACCTGATCTCCATGGCCGCGCTGCTGACCCTGCTGACCGATTTTGGCCTGCAAGACATTTATGTCGGTTCGATGAAGGGTGTAATCCTTCAGATCAATTCCTCCCTGACGGTCGTGGATCTCACGCATCAGATCCCACCGCAAGACATCACTGCTGCGAGTTTCGCCCTTGCCAGCGCATACCCGTGTTTCCCGGACGGCAGCGTACATGTCGTCGTCGTGGATCCGGGCGTTGGCAGTTCTAGACGGGCCATTGCTGTGCGGACCGCTCAGGGTTACCTGGTAGGTCCGGACAATGGCGTCTTCGACGGAGTTCTCCGCCGGAGCCCAGTCTCAGAGGCCGTGGAACTCACCGAGCCGCGCTACTGGCGGGCTGGTACACCCAGTGCCACCTTCCACGGTAGGGATATTTTTGCCCCGGCAGGTGCTCATCTGGCAAGCGGCGTTTCACTTCGTGAACTCGGACAACCCGTTGAGCCGCAGACGCTGGTACGGCTTGCCCGCCCTGGCTGCACAGAACTCACCTGCGGATTGACCGGGTGTATTCAGTACGTTGACCACTTCGGAAATCTGATCACCGATATTCCGGGTGCACGTATCGAGGGCAGATCCTGGTCAGTCGAGATTGCTGGTCGGGTAGCGCCCGGCTTGCGGACGTACGCGGATGCCTCACCTGGTGAGTTGCTTGCCTTAGTTGGCAGCCATGGTTTTGTCGAGATCGCCGTTAATCGAGGCAATGCTCACAGCCTCCTCAAACGCGGTTCGGGAAGTAGAGCAAGCATCACACTCAGTCATCCCGATGTTTCTTAATCTAAGCTTAATAAACTTATAACCTTTAATTAACCCGATACCAGTAAGGTTTTGAAGGCCAAGTTGCGGGATGCGCGATACCTGATTGGGGATTAATGGAGCCGTGACTGGGGTTAAGGCAGGTATCAGGCCTGCCCTCCGGGTAGATCCACCCTGCGACTTCATAACCTTTTGAGGTGCAAGATGCGAAAAATGACTCTGGCCCTTGCCCTTGGTGTACTCCTCAGCGGCGGACTCACCATGGCAGCGGCAAGTTGGATGAATGTGAATGCAGCCGTCACCCGGGTCGCGGGATTTAGACCCGTAACCCGTTACAACGTCAGTGGCTCGGTAGCTGAAATTATCTCGGCAAGCCCGGATGGCAAACTACTCGCCTACACCGATGCAGGTCAGCTGCAGGTCGGCTTTGTTGACATCAACAACCCCGTACAACCTGTTCAGGCGGGAGTAGTGGACGTCTCCGCCTATGGCGAGCCGACCTCAGTTGCGATCACGCCGAACGGACGCTACGCCCTAGTAGCGATCAAGGACGTCGAGGAAGAAATAAGTGCCCAGCAGCCCGGTGTGTTGCTGTTCATTGCACTTGAGAATTTCTCGATCGCGGCCCAGGTACCACTGCTGGGCATTGGTCCCGACAGCATTGCCGTCACCCCTGACGGTGCAAAGGCAGTTGTTGCCATAGAGGATGAAGAAGACCCCGACAACCCGCCCGGCGTCCGTCCCGGTGAGGTGAACATCGTCACGCTTAATTACGATGCACCCGGCGAATCGACCGTGGCAGAAGTGCCTATCGACTTGAGTGCGGTGAGCGGGGCGAATACCGTGGCTGATCCCCAGCCCGAATTCGTCGCCATTTCCCCGGATGGTGCTACTGCCGCAGTCACGGTTCAAGAGAATAACGTCATCACCCTGATTAACATTGCCAGTGCCCAGGTAATTCGCAGTTTTGCACTGGGAGTCTCCAATCACCCACTCGCCGACTTGATTGAAGACGATGACATCCTCTTCGTCCAGCCTTTTGCCGGACGCCGTGAACCGGATGCGGTCGCTTTTACCCCCGATGGTCAGGCTCTGGTGATTGCCAATGAGGGCGACACCGAGGGAAGCGATTCAGGTGGACGCGGCTTCAGCGTCGTGGACCTCAACGGCAACATCCTCTACGACGTGGGCTCAGACCTCGAAGCTGAGGCGATCCGGCGCGGCCACTACCCCGAGGGGCGTTCTGAAAATAGTGGCATCGAGGCAGAAGGTGGCACCGTCGCAACATTCGGATCGACTCCGTTCGCATTTATCGCCTCGGAGCGG
>JACMIX010000158.1 GCA_014380935.1 Gloeobacterales cyanobacterium ES-bin-141
GCCAGTAGGTAGCCGGGGCTGCAATAGTCCAAGAACAAGCCAACGCAGTAGAGGAGGCTCGAAGTGAGGGCAATCGGCAGCGCCAGGGGTAAATCGATTAACCGCCGTGGGTCCTCGCGGATCACAAGCAGCAGCTTTTTCAGGGAGCTGGACAACTTGCCCGCACCGATGCGCAATCCCAGACCAAGCTCGCGCAGGAGCCTGGGCAGCCTCGCTTTCGTCTCGTACAGTCCGTCTGAGAGCCGGGCTAGGGCTAGCGCTTCGCTGCCCAGGAGTAAAAAGCGCCAGAAAAAATGTGCTGCGCCGTTCGGGATTTGATGGACGCCGCGTGCCCGACCCTGCCGCCAGATAGTGTGTCCCGCCTGTCGGAGTCGGCGCGCGTGAACGACACAGTTGCCGCGGTAGATGGGTAGTGGCGAGGGAATCGGATGCTCCAGCAAAAAAGCGCGCCGGAAGGCGACGTTGTTGCAGTAGTAGCCCGAACCCGAGTACAGTCCTTCTTCACCGGAGAAGCGGGGAAAGATATAGGTGGCGGCCATCGCCACGCCATAGGGACCGTTTGCGGCGAGCGTCGTCTCCCCGGCCACAACTTGGACGTCACTTTGTTGGAAGGGCATCAAAATGTTTCTCAGCCAGCCTCGCTCGTAGTCACAGTCCGAATCGCAAAGGATGACGACCTCTCCGCTCGCAAGAGCAGCACCCTGCATCTTGGCGTCGTAGTAGCCGGTGTCGGGCCGGATGCGGTGTACCTGCAACCAGGGGTAGTCGGTCCGCAAACAGGTATAGAGCTCCGGGGGCACATCGCCGCTGTCGAGGAGCAGGACCTCGTTGGCCCGCGCCACGTCGAGGTCCTGCTTTGTAAGCGCTTCCAGGCAACGCGCCAATTCCTGGGCGGCGGCAGTATCGAGATTCTCAGTCTCCAGGACGATCGAGAAACTGGGCAGGCCGCTCTCATGAGTCACTGACATCTTCAAGACCTCCGGGTAGCCGACAAATAGCCCAGGCATTCGCCGTAGGACCAGGCGACAAGGCCCAGAAAGACCAGCGGCACCGCCAATAGATACTCTTTTAGATACTTTTGTTTGCCGAGCACAAGAGCAGTGCGGCGGCCGAACAACAAAAAAGGCAGCAGCGGCCAGAGCAGCACATAAGCGGCACGGCGCAAAAAAGAGAACCGCTCCGACTTGACCCGCATCCAGGCGAAGTAGCGGCCGTGTCGCACTTTTCGGCCCAGATAGTCGTTGAGGTTGTCGATATTGATGTGGGAGACCTGAATATCCGGGACGAACAGCGGCTTGAAGCCCGCTCGCGCCAGTTTCCAGTTGAAATCGGTGTCCGAGCAGTAGACCCCTTCCAAAAACGGCCCGTAGCGATCGAAGGCCCAGCGCTTGGGCGAGAGGCAGGTGGTTGGAATATCGTCCAGGTAGCACGATGCAGACTGAGGTATCCACTGGCTGAACTCACAGAAGTAGTAAGCCCAGCCGATATAACTGTCCGGATTGCCGTTGTCCACGGCACCCCCGATGACCGGATGTGAGGTTTGCCCGTGTGCCTGAATCAAGCGGTCAACCCAGTCTGGGGGGACGAAGCAATCGGCGTCGGTAAAAGCGAGCACCTCCCCCGTTGCCACCTCGACGCCGAAGTTACGGGCGTCCCCTGGATATTTGCGCTCTTCAAAGCGGTAGAGCTTCACGCCCGGGAAGTGACAGGCAATCAAGTCGCCGGTGCGGTCCTGGGAACTGTCGACGACGATCACCTCGAACGATTCTGCTGTCACCTGTTCAGTAAACGACTGCAGGCAGCGCTCGATCGTCTTTTGAGAGTTGTACGAGGCGATGATCACCGACAGCTTGGCTCTGTGCATGGGTCTCGATTCACGGTAGGCGTCTGTCTACTTTTTTCTATTCGCAGCTTATCAAATGTGGCTCAGGCGTCTCGTCTGCGCAGCACATGGTTTGCCAGACCAAGGCTGAAGGCCAACCCGCTGTAGAAAAAATACATCCAGTGCCACGGTACCGTCTGCACAGCGAACCAGAGGCCGCGCTTGCGCTTGAAAAAGCGGTAGGTCGGTGCGTTGAGCAACAACAGCGAACACGACAGGACGGCGGTGAGGGCGAGCACTTCGATCCAACCTAGCGAAACGAGCAGAGTGCCGACGAGCAAATAGACCATCATCACGCTCAGACGGCTGGAGAGACGTAAATTCAGGTCGTTCACCATCCGTCCTTCGCGCAGGATCAAATTGACCCACGGCACGGCACGGTAGAAGATGTCCGCTTTGAGTAAAGACCCGGTGTCCCAACGCTTCAGGTGCTTCACCTGCAAAGTCTTGAGTAGCCGGATGCGATGTCCGGCGCGCTTGAGCCGGTAGCCCAACTCGATATCTTCGATTGACGGCCGCCTGTAACACTCGTCAAAACCGCCCAGGGCCAGAAAGACCTCGCGGCGAATCGCCCCACAGGCACCCCAGAAGGTGCACGCTTCCTCGCGGGCGATCTGGTGGGTGTGGTGGTGGAACAAATTTTTGTACTGAGAAAGAAAATTGGGGGCACCGGGCTCGTCGTCGTAAGACCCGATGACTGCCGCCAATTCGGGCTCCTGCGCGAAAATCTCGCCCACCCGCGCCAGGGTATCAGGGCCGATAGCCACATCCGCGTCCACGAAAAACAAGATGTCGCCCCGGGCGGCCCGCGCCCCCAAATTGCGCGCCGTCGCCGGACCGCTTGTCTGCGGCGTACTCAATACCTGAACCCCAGACGCCTGAGCCAGGTGCAGCGACTCGCCCGTATCGCCGTCGGCGACGATGATCACTTCGATCGAAGGTGGCACGTAGGCTTTGATGTGCGCAAGACAATGGCGGAAAGCCTCTCCACCATTTTTCACAGGAATCACAATCGAAATAGATTCGACTTTAACAGTATTCATAAGTAATGACCAGCCTGGGGATCGCAAGAGGGAGGGCAAGGCAAGCGGACACTGCAGTAGCCGAATTCAGATGGCTAGCGCGGCAGCGGGGCAATATTCATCTACTGCGTTAACGAGAGAACTAGAAAAGGAGAGACTGGAACGATAAACAATCGGTATGACGATCGAATCCCGGAGACTGGCTCGATGTCACGGCGATATTTATATGCCGATACTCATGCATTGATCAACAAAGAAAGCGGAGCAGGGAGAGGTGGACTACTGAACTGGAGCAGGGAGAGATGGACAATTGAGCGCCACATCGGTCAAAGCTGTATGACTGAGTTGGGCAACTCCAACGCATGCTTGGTCACGGTGATACTAGCACTGCGAAATGGGGGCTTGTCAACGAAGTTGATAGATGCTTCCGGTCGGTCTTTAAGAACGATGGCATGAGCGGGTGCACTCTTCGTCGTCTTGGGTTGTCCCGGCTCACTGAATCGAGCCGTCAGGGCAAAACTCCAGCAACGGCGGCGACTCACACTTATGCCGGGCCGTTCGCCGCACAAATTCATGCTGCTTATTGATATCGAGGCCAGATATTCGGCCAACCATTCAACGCCCAAACCCACAGATGTAACAAAGTAGCAATGCCAGGAGGCGCCTTGCCCGCAAAGCCCGGACAACCACTTTGGCTATGTCGGCTCAGCCCAGAAGAGCTATGCTACATAAATACTACAGTGATCTGACGAACCAACCAAGGAGTAAGACGATGCAGGCTCTCCCGCGCACTTCGACAACCGATATGGAAGTGACCAGCATTCGACTGGAGCGAGAACTCAAAGAAAAGCTCAAAGAATTTGCCGGCGACCAGGGTTATCAGGCCCTCGTCCGCGACATTCTCTGGAGTTACGTCCGCGAAAAGTCCGGCGAGTACGTGCTCCGGGCCAGCCGCGCCGACATCCACTCGACGATAGCGGCAACCTCCCACCAGGAGCAACGCTGCGCATTATCGGGCAATCTAATCCGCACCGGCGAGCCCATTTTGCTCGGGCTGACTGCCCAGGGTAACCTCGTACCCATCCAGGTTGAGAGTTTAACCGCCTAGGCCGGTTTTGTTACAAGCATTCACAATTCGAGGCTATATGAAGATCCCTGCTTATTTGTTTGAGGCGGGGATCAAGGCTCTGTAGAATGGTTCTAGCCCCTGCACCCGAAAGTGCGAAGGAGAGAATCATGTTTACGAATCTAGACAGTGCACCGAACCCCGCCTACATCTGTCCCGCTGACATGGCCTGCTCAAACCTGGAGCGAGCCGCCCAGATTTTGAAGCTCGACGCAAGCCTGATCGAGCTATTGAGCATTCCCCGTCGGGTCTTGACGGTCGCTGTGCCTGTACGCCTTGATAGCGGTCAGATCCAGGTATTTGCCGGTCACCGGGTCCAGCACTGCAACGTACTCGGTCCTTATAAGGGCGGTATGCGCTTTCATCCTGGGGTGACCCTGCGCGAGGTGTCGGCACTCGCGATGCTGATGACCTGGAAGTGTGCACTCCTCGGCATCCCCTACGGCGGAGCCAAGGGCGGCATTGCCATCGATCCGAAGCAGTTGTCGATTGGTGAACTCGAACGCCTAACCC
>JACMIX010000159.1 GCA_014380935.1 Gloeobacterales cyanobacterium ES-bin-141
GAATCGGTGACCAAATTCTTTTCTTCCCGACCTTGCAGGGTTTACGCGAGAGTTTCCCCCAAGACCGTATCGAGGTGCTTGTGGAGCCCAGGTCCAGGGTGGCCTATCGCGTTTGCCCGTGGGTAAACGAAACCCTGCCCTGTGACTTTAAAGCCGACTTGAGCCTGGCCGACTGGATCAACCTCATCGGCACCATCCGGGACCGCTATTACAGCGCAGTGCTCTCGGTCGGAAGTTCGAGCGGCGTATCAATCCTGCTGTGGATGACCGGTATTCGAGAGCGGATCGGTTACGCAGCTGGCTTGAGCGGCAAGTTCCTTACTCGCCCTATCACTCTCAATCGTGACCAGTATGCCGCACATATGTACTACGACCTGCTGCGAGGCTTCAATATCGAACGGCCTTTCACTGTGCCCCGGATTGTCATCCCTGCCGAAGACGAGCAGTGGGCATTGCAGTTGCTACAGCAGCATGGCCTGACGGACAAGAAGCCGTTGCTGCTCCATCCCGGTGCAAGCAAGCTCTCCTCTAGCAAAGGTATCCAAAAACTCTATCCGGTCCGGCTCTGGGTTGAGGTCGTACAGAGTCTGGCCCGGCGGGACATTCCGCTCATGGTCGTGCAGGGACCCGAGGATGAAGAACTGGTCAGTGCCCTGACCGCGAGCCTGGGTGGGCAGATTCAGGCTGTTGCCCCCCCGGACATTGGCAAACTGGCAGCGCTCATTCACCACTCGCGGTTGCTGTTGTGTGTAGACAGCGCTCCTATGCACCTGGGGGTAGCGACTCAGACACCCCTGGTTGCCCTGTTCGGTCCGACATCACCCGCCAGATTGCTTCCCGGAGCGCCTCAATTTACCGCCGTCGTCTCGCCGGATAACGCCTCTGTCGAACGCATCCCGGCTCAGAAGGTGGCCGAGGCGGCAAAGGCACAGCTCTCGCGTTCTCAGGTGCCTTTGAGTTAGCTAGAGATCTAGAATATGGACCTGGCCGTTGCCATGACCGTGACTTCCTGAATGGGGACGGGTTGGCTGTGGCCGGGCCGGGCTCTGAACGTACGAAGCAAAACGCTCCGGTTGGGAAAGTTTTCAGCCAGGTAAGCACGAATTGCCAGAGGGTGACCGCGGAAATACCCCAGGACTCGCATAGATGGCTGTTCTGGCTGCTCAGGAGGAGGCCCGGTGAGAATAACTTCAAAAAGCCTTGATGTTTGCATGAAATTTTCTCAGTTCATTCGGCTGGGTCTTATATAACTTTCTAACAGTAAGTGGGAATGAACATCAATAGAAAGCTATATTTTCACCATTTCGAGGGTGGTTTATGCGTGGACTCGTCTCAAAAACAGTTCAAGTGGACATGTAGCTATGTCCTACAGGACTTCGACAAGCTAGAAGACGCAGGGGATATCCTACTGTGCCCGACTTGAAGTGAGCCCATTTTCAAAGGCAAAACGCAACAGTTCTGAACGGTTATTTGTACCCGTCTTGCTGAGGAGTCTGCTAACGTACTTCTCGACGTTGCGTGTGCTGGTTACCATGCGTCCGGCGATCTCTTTGTTCATCAGGCCCTCGCAGACGAGTTCGAGTACCTCTTCCTCTCGAGGGGTCAAGTTCAAGGCGATCTTCTCGCGAGTGGGGATGGGTGGCCGCTCACCAAGCTCACTGAGAATACCGATCACCTCTGTGTGGGTCTGGCGCGAGCGTTCGAGCAGCATGTGAACGATGGCGACTAGTTCTTCGGGATCGCCTGGCTTGGGTAGATAAGCGTCGCAGCCGTAACGGTAACCCTGAATGCGGTCGGCAGTCTGACCCTTGGCACTTAAAAAGATCACCGGCGTGTGCCTGAACCGCGGAATTGCACGCATCTGTTGCAAAAACCGGTAGCCGTCCACCTGGGGCATCATGATGTCGCTGATTACCAGGTCAGGCTGGTGCTTCTCTAAAAACTCGATGCCCTCGATAGCATTGCGGGCAGCCGTCACCCCAAAACCGGCATCCTCGAGATATGCCTTGAAAGCCAGGCGTATACCCGGATCGTCATCAACTAGTAACAGATGCCCGGCCATGTTTATTCTCCTGTAGCTAAAGGTTGTTCGCTCGGTGCAACCGGTATATAGAGCGTGAATACACTACCATCGCCAGGAGTGCTGCACATCTCGATGCGCGCGCCAATACGTCCGGTCAGGTCACGGACAATGGCCAGACCCAACCCCTGTCCTGTCGTAGAGGCAGTCTGATTGCCCCGGTAGTAGGGTTCATATATACGTGCCAGGTCCGGATCGGCAATTCCCTCGCCCGTATCGGCAATCGAGATGCAACACCAGTCCTGTCGCTCGTGGTCTACAAAGCTGCTCAAACTGACCTGACCACCGGCAGGGGTGTACTTGATGGCGTTGTCCAGGAGGTTGGTGAGGATCTCCTGAAGGGCCGGTGCATTTGAGCGAACAAGGGGCAATGCAGTGAGATGGGCCTCGAACAGACGCTCCTGCTGCTGGGCGATGAGTTTCCACTTCCCGACAAGTGTTGCCAGCAAGTTGTGCAGGTCGATGACTTGCAGCTCGAAGGTATGGGAGTTGAGGTCGAGCAGGTCATCAAGCCGAGAGCACTCCTGTTCAATTGCCGCGAGCAGCGGCCGGTTGGGGTCCGCACCTTCGAGCCGCTTGTAGACCAGGTGTGCCAGTGTGCGGATAACCGTCACGGGATTGCGAAGCTGGTGGGCAAGACGCTCAAGGTCGATGGGAACAGTGGACACAGGTGAACTCCGCTTACCTTACTCTTGTAGCAAAAATGCGGGCCTGTCCCTACCTACTCGAGGGGTTGAATGGGCAGGTAGAGGGTAAGAGTGCTGCTTTCACGGTCAGGTCGCATGCGTAGTGTCAGTTTACCGCCCATGGCCGCCACCAGACCCTGAGCCGTTGGCAAGCGGAGAGTAACCGAGCCTGTCTGGGACTCGACATGCAAAGGCCCACCAAAATCGGTCTCGGCCTCGGCTGCGTTCTGAGCACCGGCACCGGTGATCCAGATGCGTACGCGCAGCCAGAGACCGGCGCGCTCGGCTCGCATCTGGATGTGGCTGCCGACAGGTAGTCCGCGCACGAGGCGATCGACCAGGCCTGAGAGGAGGCGTTCGAGCAGCAACCGGTCTGCCTGGATCGTAGGCAGCTCGCTCAGGGGGTCAACTTCCAGGGCCAGCCCCCGTTCATCTGCTTGCTTGCGCCAGCGCTCCAGGCAACCAAGCAAGATATGATCGACTGCGACCGCCTGGGGATGGAGCGCCAGTTCTCCTTGCTGATGGTCTACAGCCATTGAAAAAAGCTCGAAGCGCTCGATTTGTTGATTACATTCGCGGTCGATGGCTTCTAAGTAGTCGCGCACGGGAGCCACAAGCTCGGAGCGTTTGAGCAGCAGGCGCGTCAGGGTGCGAATGGTTGTTAGAGGGGTACGAATCTCGTGCGAAAGCAGCTCTAGAAAATCCAGCTCGTTGCCCTCGACACTCTCCTGAGTCAGGGAACCATATTCGATGAGCCGGCGACTGAAGGCTGAGAGCAGACCGCGATTGGCAACTACGGGTGATACCGCGAGGGCACGATTAAAACTGGTCAGCAGGTCCGGCCGGGCCAGTACCAACCGTTGGCGCAGCACCTCCTGGGCGCGCACGATGACCGCTGGTTCAAAGGAAAACTGTAGTAGGGGACGTTTGTAGCAGAGGATGAACGCGAAGTCAGCGGCTCGGACGAGGAGGAAATCCTCCTGGCTGAGTGGGTCCTCCCCGGTTAGAGGAACAATGAGTTGCGAGTGTGGGAGAGCATCCGGAGCACAGAATTGCCAGACGTTCAGCACACTGGTACGCGACCTCGACCAGGCTGGTTCAACAAACGGTAGCTTGCCCCCGACAAAGATTGTCGTTCGCGATGGATACTCGCGCAGACAGTTAAACAAGGACGTAGCTACCATGGTCCAGGTACGGTTGCCAGCCGAGGGCAATCGCTCGGCAAAAGGTGGACCTGCAGCCAATGCTTTGTGCAGCGAATCAAGCGTGCGGGTAAGCTCAACAACGTCCATGGGATCCTGCCGGTGATCGGCTTATCCAGAACACTGCCACTGTAGCGTTGCTCCGTGGTGCTGCCGGTCGGTCCTCCTCACCGGGTGGGTCGTGATTTCCGCACTTTGGATACGCCTGCTCCACTACTTTGTGGTAAGAGTTAAAACTGTTACATCTTGAATCCATTACCACTACCTTGCGCAACATGAAAAGTGCATCGCTCAGGGTCATCCTTGTGTTTTGTCTCATCTCTACAGGTTTGCCTGCCTCAGCCCAAACGGCTACACAACCGGATGCAGGTCCACCGCTTGTCAACCCGGCCAACCCGACCTACAACGAGACTCCGACACGCACTCCCCCGACGGGTGTCGTGAGCGATCCGCTCGACACGAGGGCGGCCGAGATCCGCAAGGATCTGACTTTCTTGAACCGCGCGCCCTCCTATCACCAGATACCGATGGAGTACCGGCTGGCCGCTATCCAAGGACCCAACGTCAAGAAGATTGTCGAGCAGTACATCGACCAGGGCTTCAGTGACTACGGCACCATCGTGCTGTCCAAAAAGGAGCAGATGCCGGTCAAACTGCGCACAGAGCCAGGCAATACCTGTTCTGCTTGCTCGCGGGAGCGCGTAAATGGCAAGAACGTGGAGCGTTACATCGTTGAGTGGATGCGTAGCCTCAGCCTCAAGCAGCGCGAAGAACTGGTGACCATCCTCTCCAAGGCCTGACTGTTCTGTAAGCAACCCGGCCTCCACATGCTGGAGGCCGGGTTGGCCGTGCGGTTACAGTAGCTATGGGAATTGAACGCGCTATCTGGAACGTATATGAATGAAGGTATTGATCTCGGGCGGAGCTTTGCCCAGCTTCTCGGTGGATTGGGTGTCCCCGAGGAAATCGGTCGCATCTTGTGGCTGCCGCTGCCGATGTTGGTGATCATCGTATCGGTGCTGACCGGAGTCATCGCCACGGTCTGGGCTGAGCGTAAGTGGTCGGGCATGATGCAACAACGTTACGGCCCGACCATCATCGGATTGGGGGGTTCTATCCAGGGAGCGGCCGATGGCGTGAAATTGCTTCTGAAAGAGGACATCACTCCCGTCAAGGCGGACCCGTTGTTGTTCGTCATGGGACCTATCGTCGTCTCTATCCCTGTCTTTTTTGCTTACCTGGTTATTCCCTTCGGACAGGGGTTGGTGCTCTCAGACATCACCATTGGTGTCTTTTTTGTCATTGCCATCTCAAGCATCGCGCCCATTGGTGCCTTGATGGCCGGGTACGCATCCAACAACAAGTACGCTCTCCTGGGTGGTTTGCGAGCAGCAGCCCAGTCGATCAGCTACGAAATCCCGCTTGCCCTATCGGTGCTTGCCATCGTGATGATGTCCAATTCACTCTCGACTATCGACATCGTTGCCCAGCAGACACCACTCGGCATCCTCTCCTGGAACATCTGGCGTCAGCCGATTGGCTTCGTCATCTTCTTGATCTCGGCCCTGGCTGAGACTGAGCGAGCCCCTTTCGATTTACCTGAGGCGGAGTCAGAACTGGTCGCCGGGCACCATACCGAATATTCGGGTATGAAGTTTGCCCTGTTTTATCTTGCCGAGTACGCCAACCTGATTCTTGCCTCGCTGTGGGCTTCGCTACTCTTTTTGGGCGGTTGGGGCTTCCCGGTGCCGCTCGAAGCAATTGCGGGTTTGATTGGTGTCGAGGTGACCAGCCCGGGCTTTCAGGTCTTTGCTGCCCTGGTCGGCATCAGTATGACGATCCTCAAGGCCACCTTCTTCATCTTCCTGGCCATCCTGGCCCGCTGGACCCTGCCCCGCGTACGGATCGACCAGTTGCTGGATCTGGGTTGGAAGTTTTTGCTGCCGGTAGCGTTGTTCAACCTGCTGCTGACGGCTGCTTTGAAGATTGCCTTTCCCGGGTTCTTCGGCGGTTAAGGATCGACGTTCGGAGGGAGTGCCGGTTCTTCTAGAATGGGGGACTCCGGCTGAGGAGGGGTGAGCGGTTCCGGTTCTGTGGGCATCGGCTCGGGTTGGGGCTTGAGGAGAACCGGCTGTTCGGTCGCTTCTGGTTCGGCGACTGAGCGGCGTGCCCTGCGCCTCGGTACTTCCTCGAGGGGAGGTCCTTTAACCTCAGGTGCGCTCGGCAGGACCGTACCTGGGAACGGTAGGACCGGCTCGCCCTTGATCGCCTTATCCATGAAACTCTTCCAGATCGGAGCAACGAAAGTCCCCCCGGCCGTGGAGCGGGCCATGGGCTTCTGGTAGTCGTCGTTGCCTATCCAGACCACCGTCACCATTTGGGGTATATAGCCCACGAACCAGGCATCGCGAAAATCCTGGTTTGTGCCGGTCTTGCCTGCCTCGGGCCTGCCATCGGCCAGACGGGCACGGGTAGCCGTGCCCCGAGTGATGACCCCGCTCAAAACGTCGTTGACCATTTTTACGGCCGCAAACTTGAGCGCGCGCGTCCTCTGGGGAAGGTTCTGCTCAAGAATATTTCCCTGCTGGTCAGTCACCTGTAAGATAACCGTGGGCTCAACCCGCCAGCCGCCATTGGCAAAGGCACCATAGGCACTTGCAAGAACCAGGGGAGAAGTCCCGGCTGCCCCAAGGGAGGTGGCCAGATTGGCGGGCAGGGGAGTAGTAATGCCTGCCTGTTTTGCCGCCTCAACGACCCGCTTCATGCCAATGCGGTCGGCAATCTTGACTACGACTGTGTTGCGGGAATTTTCTACGGCCCGGCGGACCGTCATCGCTCCCCAGTAGCCCAGGTCATAATTTTTGGGGTTATAACGGCCACCGGGAGCGGTTCTGTCCGGGTAGGTAGCCGGTGAATCGACCACAATCGTGTCTGGGGTGTACTTGCCCGTGGCGAAAGCCGCGTAGTAGACGAATGGTTTGAAAGACGAACCCGGTTGTCGGATCGATTGCGCAGCCCGGTTGAACTGGCTCTTTTTGAA
>JACMIX010000160.1 GCA_014380935.1 Gloeobacterales cyanobacterium ES-bin-141
AACCTCGACTGCCACTTCTCCACGTTCGGTAAATTTGACGGCGTTGCCGAGCAGGTTGGTGAGCACCTGGCGTAACCGTCCGGGGTCACCGAGCAGGACACGTGGCACGTGTCCATCCACCAAGCAGACTAGTTCCAATCCTTTCGCGTCGGCCGGTTCGGCGAGCAGGCCGGTCACATCCTCGACTACTTGCTGCAAGTTGAACTCGATTGTTTCCAGTTCGAGCTTACCCGCCTCGATTTTCGAGAAATCGAGAATATCGTTGATGATCGTCAGTAGAGCCTGACTGGAGTGATACAGGGTCTGAGCATAATCGCGCTGCTCGTGGGTGAGTTTGGTGTCAAGTAGCAGATTGGTCATGCCCATGACACCGTTCATGGGAGTACGGATCTCGTGGCTCATGTTGGCCAGGAACTCAGACTTCAGACGTGTCGCCTCTTCGGCTGTCTCACGGGCGGCAATAAGCTCGCGCTCGACCCGTTTGAGTTCGGTGATATCGGTAATGAAGCCCTCGATACTGTGGATCTCACCGTGGTCGTCGATCACCGGACTGCCTTTTTCCCACAGCCACCGCAGTTCGCCTGATTTGGTCCGGATGCGGTATTCCCGCTCGTAGGGAAGTCGAGCGGTAATTGCCGCTTTGATCACCTGGCTCAGATGCGCATAATCATCGGGATCGGTGATGAAGTTGTAAGAATTAGGGCCTTTACCCTGAAGTTCCGCGCTTGTATACCCGGTCAGATGCAGACAACCCTCGCTCAGATAGGTCATCGAAAACTCCCCATCGTTCGCACAGGAAAAAACGATCCCCGGCAGCGAATTAATCAACGCGGCCAGTTTGCGTTGACTTGCACGCAGGGCCTCTTCGGAGTTGTGACTCTCAGTCACGTCAGTGATAAAACCAACTTGCTGAATAACGTTCCCTGTGCCGTCCAGAAAGAAATATCCGTTGTCCTCGACAAAGATATAATTTCCGTCTTTTCTGCGGACCCGATATTGCAGATGAAGTGACTCCTTGGTCCGTAAGACGCGTTCGATTTCACGGTTGAAGATCGGTTGATCCTCAGCGTGGATCAACCCTATCCAGTAGCTCAGGTCTGTCTCCATCTCCTGCATGGTGTAGCCCAGGACTTTTTCGACAGTTCCCCCGTAGGTTACCTGATTGGTGTGGGGATTCCAGTGGTACGAAACCTGACCGCTCGCCCGGATGACCGCCTCGTGATGGCTCTTCCACACCACTATCTCGGTCTGGTACTTAAGGGCGTCCTTACGCGCACGCGTCTGAGCTCTCAGGTGGGCTTCGGCCTCACTGAGGAGCATCTGCGCGAGGTCCTCCAGGCTCGCGCGCTGTTGGTCTGAAAACCGGCGCGGCTGCCAGTCCATCAAGCACAACGAACCCAGGTATTCCCCCTCACCCGTGACAAGTGCTGCCGCGGCCCAGAAGCGCACCTCCCGACCGTCTACGGTTGGCAATCGGGTCTGCGGGTCGAGTTGCAAGTCGTCAAAAATAAGCGTCCGGGGTAGCAAGAGGTGGTGGGGCCACCCGCCAACATGGTCGAGTCCAGTCTCTGCATCGATATTGAACCGAACGCGGTCCTGCGCGACCGCGCCGACCACAGCGCTCGGCACCTCAAAAACACGCGCGGCAAGCGAGCTTATCCGCGCGAGGGACGCCTCGGGCAAAATGTCCAGGACACCCCAGGGTCTATTCAAATGCCCGCCCGAGGCGCTTTTGTCCGGGATGGGCATAGATGTCATTGTATTTCCTGCAGAACACTTTCTTGATCCATGGCATGCAAAACACGTAACCCCTACGCGCAAGACAACCTTGTCTGCAGAGTTCCCTAAACGGTTAGCTAACTAGATGATTTGAATGCTTTTTCTATTTTTGTCCCTGGCAAAAACCTCTACAGCTAGGCCGTGCCGCCCCGGTTAGCCAGGATGTACGCGTTGCTGACAGGTACACGTTTGAAGCCCCCAGAAAAAAGCGCACGGACTTCTGTACCCATACGGTGCCTTACAAGCCCCAGGCAAGCCATGCCCTCTCGGAAGCCTCAACAGGCTTCTGTCAACGCCAAGTACAGATATTTTTTAACTAGATAGCCACAGGCCATCGGCGCTCGATGAGCAGGTAGCGGGCCACATCCCAGGGGTTTGCCCTGCGAGTGTGGAACAACTCGCGCACATTAGTGCCACGGGGCCGGAAGCCGACAATTTTTTGTAGCTGGCCATCTTCGGCGATCAGCAGGTCGCCTTTTTGAATTTCACGACTACCGACGCGCACTTTTAGTCCGTGGGGGCCAGTTTTGACGTTCAAACGGTCTTTAGACTGCACAACAATCACAGACTGGGTGCAGGGGAACTGGGTCGCTTGCAACATCAAGACTGCCTCCGTACACACTACAGGGTATGGTTAGGGATATCTTACTCTGAGACATTTGCTCTGTCTTCCCTTAAATATGGCTTGATCCCCCAACACCAGTCCCGGTCGATTAATTTCTTTTAGTAACTACCAGTTTCACGGGCTCCGGGCTCAGCCCGAGGGGTTGGAGCAGACCTGATAGTCCTGGCAGAGGTTGTGTACCAGGTTGCGGCTGATAGGCGCCGTCATAGTCTGCACAGCAGTCTGGCCCGCTGCCTGAAGCATCGTCTGCGGAAGCATCTGCAAAAAGCCGGCTATCTCAAGGTCGATTACAAAGTTGGCTTCCCAGAATACCCTGACAGCCTTGCCATCGGGTACGAGCCGCAGGAGACTCTCGAATTTTACCCGGTAATCGCGGGGATCATCATCTAGCGGGGTTGAGACCAGGCGATAGGCACACTCTGACTCCTCGACCTGGCGCAGACCCAGACGGGGCGAGACAGCGAAGCTCAGGGCCTTGATCTCGGGCAGTTGGAGGCGGTAGACGCCGGAGAGGACCGGCTGCACACTCAGGGGCTTGAAACCAGCCGGAATCCAGCGGGCGTGATTGCGCAGGTACTGTGCCAGGGCGCTGAGACCTGTCTGGAGGGTAACCTCGCCTTGCTGACTGTCTTTAAAGGAGATGAATTGCATCATGGCATCACAGCGTCATGGCATCACATTGTCGCATCTTCCCGAGACGGAACCACGTCAAGATCGAGCCCCAATTGCCCGCCAGAATGAATACTGTCGCGGGGAAAGGGGTGAATGGGCTGTCCAAGCTTACGCTTGAGCAGACTGGCACTGCCCGGGGAGAATCCCTGGAAATGGTTGTCGAGCAGAACGCAAGCATTCCGGCCTTCGAGGGCAAGCTGCTTGAGAGCCGCGGCCCACTCGGACAGCTCGCGGTCACGGTTTACTTGCAGGTGTGTAAACCGCTCCAATCCACCTTGCTTGGCGCCCATGATGCGAACGTAGACCCAATCGACGGGTAGATGCTCAAGCCAGGGCAGGCTGGTGGCCGTATCGATCCAGGGCGTCTCTCCGAGCGTCAATGCGACCTGATGTCGGCACAGTAGTTCCAGCGTGCGCCAGTTCAACCAGCCCGGGTCGCGGAACTCGACAGCAAACGGAAGTCCGGCTGGTAGATGGGGCAAAAAACGCTCCAGGGCAGGCAGTTCATCTGTGCCAAAGGAGGGAGGTAGCTGGATCAAAATGGCCGCGAGCTTGGGGCCGAGCAACTCGGAGCGTTTGCAGAATTCTAGCAGCGTGCCCCGTCCACGCCGCAGACGGGCCTCATGGGTTAAAGCACGCGGCAGCTTGAGGGTGAAACGAAAGTCCTGTGGTGTCTGTGCTGCCCACCCCTCCAGGGTCCTGGCCTGTGGGACCGCATAGAAGGTGGAATCAACCTCGACTAGGTCGAAGGTGCGGCTGTAACAGGCGAGTTCGTGAGTAGCCGGAGTATTGGCGCGATAAAAGGGGGTAGCATCGGGACAGGGGGCTACCGCTCGCCAGTCCGCGTACCGCCAGCCCTGGCAACCTACGTAAATCGACCCAGAGGTCACATCAAATCCAGTCAAGGACGACCTGCCTATTTTAGGATTTTCTGCCGTTTTTCCGTATGCGTCCTCCCTTACCCTCTGTAGGATCGCGGATGTTACAGTAGCATCGTCAGTCAAGCTGGCGATTTGATATCCCCCTACTACAAGGCTCCGCCATGTTCATGATTCCTCTCTCCAGACTGCACAAACGTTCAAGCCGCGGCTTTACACTCATC
>JACMIX010000161.1 GCA_014380935.1 Gloeobacterales cyanobacterium ES-bin-141
AATTTGCGCTCCTCACAAACCGCTCGAACGGCCTCGAAACGCTTCCAGGACGTGCGCGAAGCGTCGAATCCCACCCGCAAGTCAGCCGGTACACTCTTCAACCACTCGAGAACCGCTTCATCCAGGGTCTGCGCAACTGGGAATTTAATCAGCCGGACTTCCTCAGGACATGTTTCTTGCTCGGCTTGCAGATGGTAGCGTCCATCTACGAACAATAAGAAAGGCGTGTAGAGCTCCAAACGGGCAGCAAGTGGTCCGGACAGGAACACGCCATCCCCAGTCGAGCCGCTGAAGCCACTTAAGGCATAGCGCTGGTTGTTGCCGGGGATGTTGTACTCCGACAGAAAAGCGTCCTGGGAGGTGATCAGCACACAATCGAGCCCGTGAGAATCGCAGAAGTGGGCCAGATTTGCCTGGGAGCGGACTACCGGGGCAGGTGTAGTGGCGACCGAGTGGGAGAAGCGCATATTCATCGGGCAGGTGCTCCTTGTAGCAAGTCCAGTTTGGCCTGGTAATCGTCCTCGCTCAGGATTTGTTGGGCGCGGTCCGGGAACACTTTGCCCAGCAGATGGTCGTACTCGTGCTGAAAGATACGGGCGACGAAGTCCTGCATCTCGGCAGTTTGCATCCGACCGTCCCGGTCTATGTACTCCACTTCCACGGCTTGGTACCGGCTGATGAGCCCGCGGCGCTCGGGGACGCTCAAGCAACCTTCCCAGCCCAGGACTTCCAGGTCGGAGTGTCCCAGCAAGCGCGGGTTGATGAGCACCAGGGGGTCCATCAGTGGTGCATCGGGATAACGGGGATTGGGACGCGAAGCGACGACAAGCAATTGCACCCCGACACCTACCTGGGGCGCAGCGATGCCGACACCGCGCGCCGCCTGCAAAGTGAGAATGAGTTCGCCGATCAGCTTCTGTACGGCAGGTTCGCATGCCTCGATGATGGGCACGGCGGGCGTGTGGAGGATGGGCTCTCCCAGTTGCGCAATTCTCAAAGTCACAGCTTGTCTCCCGGTCTATTCAGCATGTGTCAGTCCCCGGCGGCAATCTTGCCCACCGGATCGACATCGAGTACCCGCACCAGGAAACCCCAGCGGTCGGCTATCTCGTCGATGATCTTGGTCGTCGGTTTGCCTGCTCCGTGGCCGGCTTTGGTCTCGATACGGATGAGCACGGGTGCCGGACCTGTGTGGGCCGCTTGCAGAGCAGCCGCGAACTTGAAGCTGTGAGCCGGTACCACCCGGTCATCGTGGTCAGCGGTTGTAATCAGGGTCGGCGGGTACGCGGTTCCGGGCTTGAGACGGTGCAACGGTGAGTAGGCGTAGAGAGCTTTAAAGTCTACTGGATCATCCGAGGAGCCGTAGTCCGAAACCCAGGCCCAACCGATGGTGAACTTCTGAAAGCGCAACATGTCCATCACGCCGACCGCAGGCAGGGCAGCCCCGAAGAGATCGGGCCGCTGGGTCATGGCCGCTCCCACCAGAAGACCACCGTTGCTGCCGCCGCCGATGGCGAGTTTTCCGGGGGCAGTGTAGCGATTGGCAACCAGCCACTCGGCAGCACCAATAAAGTCATCGAAGACGTTTTGCTTATTCTGCCGGGTACCCGCCTGGTGCCACTCTTCACCGTATTCGCCCCCACCGCGCAGGTTCGGTACAGCGAAGACCCCTCCCATCTCCATCCAGACCAGGTTGCCGGGTGAAAAGCTCGGAGTGAGCGAGATGCCGAAGCCGCCGTAGCCGTAAAGGTAGGTGGGGTTGTTGCCGTCGAGCTTCAGGCCTTTTTTGTGGGTGATGAACATGGGCACCCGCGTGCCGTCTTTGCTCTTGTAGAAAACCTGTTGGGTCTGGTAATCGTCGGGGTTGAAGTCTACCTGCGGTTTGCGGAAGACGGTGCTTTTGCCGGTGGCGACGTCGTAGCGATAGATAGCTGTTGGCGTGGTGAAACCACTGAAGGCGTAAAAGGTCTCGGTGTCCTCGCGTCTGCCGTTGAAGCCCGCGGCAGTACCGATACCCGGAAGATCAACTTCGCGCAGATAGGTACCATCCTCGCCAAAGATTTTTACCTGGGTGTAGGCGTCTTTGAGGTAGGAGGCGATAAACCGCCCTCCCACCAGGTTCACACCTCTGAGCGTTTCGGAGGACTGGGGAATAACCTGCTTCCACTGGCTCCGCTCCGGGCGGCGAGTATCAATAGCGATCACTCGACCCCGCGGGGCATCGAGATCAGTTTGCAACCAGAACACCGGGCCATCGTTACCGATGAACCCATAATCGGCATCGAAACCCGCGAGCAGTTCCACCACCCCCGCCCCGGCGTCTTGCAGGTCTTTGTAGAAAATCTGGTTCTTGGGATCGGTCCCGCGGCTGATTGTGATCACCAGGTAGCGCCCATCCTCGGTGACGTTGCCTTCAAAGCCCCACTCTTTGTGGTCGCGCCGTTCGTAGACCAGTACGTCTTCCGATTGGGGTGTGCCGAGGCGGTGGTAGTAGAGCTTCTGGAAATAGTTGGTGTCCTGAAACTGGGTGACGGCATTGGGCTCGTCGTAGCGGCTGTAGAAAAATCCCTTGCCATCCGGGGTCCAGGAGGCCCCGGAGAACTTGATCCATTGCAGGCGGTCGGGTAGATCTTTGCCTGTCCCGACCTCGCGCACTTTCCACTCCTGCCAGTCGGACCCCGAGGTGGACGTGCCGTAGGCCATCAGCTTGCCGTCCTCGCTGATCGAGGATCCCGAGAGGGCCACGGTCCCGTCCGCGGACAGAAGATTGGGGTCGAGCAGCACCCTGGGGGTATCATCCAGGGCAGCCAGGGTATACACCACGTTCTGGTTCTGCAACCCGTCGTTTTTGGAGAAGAAGTAGCGCCCGCCCTCCTTGAAGGGTACTCCGTAGCGTTCGTAGTTCCAGAGTGTGGTCAGACGTTGCTTGATGGCCGCGCGCTCGGGTATGTCATCGAGGTAACCAAAGGTAATCTTGTTTTCCGCTTCGATCCAGGTCCGCGTCGGCTCAGAGTCCGGGTCCTCCAACCACCGGTAAGGGTCGCTCACACTGGTGCCGTGGTAATTGTCGGTCTGATCGACTCTGGTTGCTTGCGGGTAGGCAAAGCGTTCGGTCTGCATGGGTTTGGATTCCTCGTGTGCTTGAATGGCTGCCGTCATCAGCAAGGCTCCCAGCATCGAGACTGCTAGAGCACCGGCAACCTGTTTAAGTGAAGACATCTTCTTCTCCTAGCGTACATAGCTCAAACAACCACCCCCGCAAACAGCCATCCCCGCTCAGGCATACTGGTGATGTCGGAGCACTCATATCCGCAAGGAATCGCCCCATGCAGACCACTGAACGCGGCCTACCCGTCACTGTCATTACCGGCTTTCTCGGCAGCGGCAAGACTACCCTCGTCAACCACATCCTGCGCAACAACCAGGGTATCAAGACGGCTGTGATCGTCAACGAATTCGGTGAAATCGGCATCGACAACGAACTTATCCTCTCGACCGAGGAGGATATGGTCGAGCTGGACAATGGCTGTATATGCTGCACGGTCCGCGACGACCTGGTCGAAGCGACCCTGCGCATCCTCGAGCGCGAACAAAAAGTCGATTATCTGATCGTCGAGACAACCGGTCTTGCCGACCCCTTACCCGTGGCCCTGACCTTCCTGGGACCGGAGCTGCGCGACCTCACCCGTCTGGACGGCATTATCGGTATGGTCGATGCGGAGCACTTCGCCCCCGACCTGTTCACCTCGGAAACCGCCACCAATCAGATTGCTTACTCCGACATCGTCCTGCTCAACAAGACCGACTGCGTGGGCGAAGATCAGCTCAAGCGCCTCGAAAGCCAGATCCGCGACATCAAAGAAGAAGCGCCCATCCTGCGCACGGTGCGCGGGGAAGTGGACCTGCGGCTGATTCTCGATGTCGGTGCCTTCCAGCTTGACCAGCAGCTCGAACCCGAGGAGCACGGCCATGTGCACGGGCCGGACTGCGGACACGATCACCACGATCACGCACACGACCACCACGACCACGGGCACAACCACATTGAGGCAGAAGGCTTCATCTCGGTTTCGATGCGGGCCGAGGAACCACTCCAGGCCAAGAAGTTCGAGCAGTTGCTCAAGGAACTGCCGGAGGGTGTCTTCCGGGGCAAGGGCATCTTGTGGCTCGCGGAGAGTCCCGAGAAAGTCATCTTTCATCTGGTGGGCAGCCGGGTCCGCATCGACCACGAGCCCTGGACCGAACCGCCCAAAAACATGGTCGTCTTCATCGGCAAAGACTTCGACCGCGAAGCGCTCAAGGCGCGCTGGGCGGAGTGTCTCGCGCCGCGAGCCTGAACCGGGCTTTCCTACAATGGAGAGAGTGACTCCTGGTATCCGATGACAACCACTGCTCTGCCCACTTTGATCCCACGTACTGTTCTGTTCGGCAATCCTGAAAAAGTCGGTCCGCAAGTCTCACCCGACGGCAAGCTGCTTGCTTACCTGGCACCGGACGCAGGGGTACTCAATGTCTGGGTACGCACGCTGGGCCAGGACGACGACCGCGCCGTTACAGCCGACCGCAAACGCGGTATCCGGGCCTTTTTCTGGCAGGAGGACAGCA
>JACMIX010000003.1 GCA_014380935.1 Gloeobacterales cyanobacterium ES-bin-141
GTTGAAGGTGTGGATATACTTGGGTATCAAGCTCAGCCTGGTATACGCACACGAGGAACCGAAAATGAGCAAGTCGGGCAAAGGCTTAATCTACTGGTTGATGGGTGAACGGGCCGGGCGGGTAGTGGTCAGTGCCTGGAACTGGCTTTGGGGTAGACCGGTCGAGGAAGGTGGCGACATGTCCGTGAGGGTAGCCGAGCAAGCCCTGCGAGACATTCAGCAATCGGTGCAGCGCCTGACCGAGGCGGTTGCGACCCAGGTGAGTTCTTATCGCCGCGCCCAACAGCTTTACCAGCAAAAAGTTCGCGAGTACGAGACCTTCGAGCGTCAGGCGATTACCGCCAAGCAGCAGGGTCGCCTCGATCTGGCCCGGCAGTCGCTCAGCAAAGCACTCGCTATCGAGGAGATCCTACCCGAGCTCTCGGAGCGGGTCAAAAAAGCTGAGGAATACGCCAATGCAGCCCGCGCGCGGCTCGATAAAGAACAACTGCAACTAGAAGAATATAAGTCCCGTTTGCAGAACATGAAGGACCTGAACGAAATCAATAGTGCCCTCGCGACGATGGCCCAAATTAGCAATCAATACAACATTGATTCGGCCCGCTCCCAGTTTGAAGAAGCGAGCGATGCCGTGCAGCGTAAGAAGTTTCAGGTCGAGGCCCTCAACGAACTGGCTACCAATCCCGCCGACCAGATGGCGGAGGAAGCAAAACAACTCGCCCTCGACGCCGAGCTTGACCGCAGACTCGGGACGCTCGGCAATCCTGCCAATCCGCCCCTGCAATTGCCCAAGCGTCAACCCGAAGCTGAGCGTCAGGACCTGTGAAAGTTCCTCCCATCGTCTACATTTTGCTGTTTGCCGCTCTCGCGGCCGCGGGCTGGTACGTTTACACCCAGAAACCGGAACTCGTCGGCCTCGCACCAGATGCGCCTCAAACTGAGCCCGCACCCACGGGTAGTCCACCACCGGCACAGCCCCAGTCATCTGCGCCTGCCGTTCCGACCCCAACCCCGGAGCAGCCTCCCGCACCCAGATTAAAAGAGCCTGCCCGTTTGAAGTTGGACGGCAGCACCAGCATGGTGGTTATCAACAAGGCCCTCAGCATCGGCTACCAGCAAAAATATCCTGGCGCGTCGGTTACTTATAGCGCCAACGGGACCAGCAATGGGATCGCCGCTCTTTTGCGCGGCGAAGTTGATATTGCGGCTGCCTCGCGTGCTCTCAAACCCGATGAAGCTCAGCAGGGTCTCACAGCCACGCCCGTCGCCGCCGATGAAATCGCCGTGGTCGTCGGAGTAGGCAATCCGTTCAAAGAGGGTCTCACGACCGGGCAATTGATCGATATTTTTTCTGGTCGCGCTACAAACTGGTCCGAGGTGGGTGGCCCCTCACAAGCCCTCACTGTGATTAATCGCAATCCGGCGAGCGGCACCTACCAGTTCTTTCAAGAAGTTGTCCTGAACGGAGGACCATTTGGAACCGGTCCCAATGTCACTACCCTGAGCCGTGACGAGACGACTCCACTCCTGCGTGCCCTGGGAACAACCGGTATCGGTTATGCCACGGCAACCCAGGTCACCAATCAGAAGACCGTGCGCGTCGTGCCAATCAACGGTGCCATGCCCGGCACGGGTGAGCAAAGCAATTACCCCCTGCAGCGGTCGCTCTACTATGTCTACCGGAGCCAGCCCAGCCCGCAGGTTCAGAGCTTCCTTGAGTACGCTCTTTCTGAAGATGGAAAAAGAGCCATTCGGCGCTACGGTTTTTGAAGGCGAGCTTTTTGATCCCCAGGCCCTTGACCTGCGTGTAACGTATTGTTAACATCTGTTCAGAAAACGTTAATGTTTCAAGAAAAACCAAGGGTGGTCCGTGAGCACTGATCCCGTACAGAACAAACTAGAGAGATACTTGCTCGACAGCGAGATCGTCAGTCTCAAACAGCTCAACCTGGCCAAAAAGTTCCAGAAGATGAGGCAGGGTCCCCTGCTGATCCTGCTGTGGCAGATGAGCTTCATCTCGCTCAAGCAATTTGGTGCCCTGATGGACTGGAGCGGTCAGGCACCCTGAACTTTTTTACTTTGATAGAGTACAAAAGCCCTCCAGACGACTTATTATGAATGACTTTGATGACCGTATTGCTGAGATAGGACGCAAGACTCGGGAGACCGATGTACGGGTTGCGCTCAATCTTGATGGCACCGGCCAGTGCCGGGTAGAGACAGGGGTGCCGTTCCTGGACCATATGCTGGCGCAAATTAGCACCCATGGTCTTGTCGATATCGACATCCACGCCCGTGGAGACCTGCACATCGATGACCACCACACCAATGAGGATGTGGGTATCACCCTGGGTCAGTGTCTTGTGAAGGCGCTCGCAGACAAGCGCGGCATCCGACGCATGGGCAACTTCACCGCACCCCTCGATGAGGCTCGTGTCGAAGTGATCCTGGACCTCTCCGGCCGACCGCATCTGACCTACGGACTCGCACTACCCACGGCCCGAGTCGGGACCTACGACACCCAGTTGGTGCGCGAATTTTACCAGGCGATCGCCAACGAGGGTAAATTGACGCTGCACGTACTCCAACACGCCGGGATCAACTCCCATCACATCATTGAGGCGTCCTTCAAGGCGTTCGCCCGCGCCCTGCGCGAGGCCACCGAACGCGACCCGCGCCGGGGCGGAAGTCTGCCGAGCAGCAAAGGCAGCCTTTGATTCCGGGTTGATATCGCGTCCCACGCGGGCGGTAAGATAGAAAAGTCTGTCCTGGGATGCTCTATGCTGATTCGCCCCATCCAGTACCGTGATCTGGAGTCTGTCCGCAAGCTCTACGACGAGACAGAAAAATCTCACACGTTTCCCCAGGCAGGGATCTTGAAGCCCGGCCGCGGTATTCACCGGCTGTATGGAGCAGTCAAGCTCTTAAGCTTTTTTCGCAACCCGATGCAGAGTGTCTTCTGTGTTCACGTTGCCCAGATGGATGGACAGATCGTCGGTATCGTGCAGGTCCGACCCATCAACACCATTCATAGTACCTGGCAGGTCGAACACATTGCCGTGTCACCCGAGGTGCGGGGTCAGGGCATCGGGACGCGCTTGCTGCGTCACGTCTTTGAGTACTACCGCGAGGCGCGCAACTGGACAGTCGAGGTTGACATTCACAATAAAGGTGGTCTGGCCCTCTACCGCCAGAACGGTTTTCAGTCTCTCGCCCAATTTTGCTACTGGCGGCTCTCCTCCCAGGTTCTGACCAAACTATCCACGTACGAGGGTCAGGCGCTCAACCTGCGACCGGTCAGCAACGCGGATGCGTCACTGTTGTGCCAGCTTGATGCCTCTACCATGCCGCCGATGGTTCGGCAGATCTATGACCGGCACCCGAACGATTTTCACCGTGGGGTAATCACGCGGGCCCTCGGTACGGTCGGTCGGCTCGTGAACCACACCCAGCGCGTCGCGCAGTACGTCTATGAGAAAGAACGGCAGGCGGCAATCGGTGCTTTTGATTTGCTGCTCTCCTCAACCGGTCTTGAGCCCCACTACGCCCACCTGCTGGTCCACCCGGCCTATACCTGGCTCTACCCACAACTGGCTATGCACATGGCCTGTATCCTCCAGAATTACCCGCCCCAGGCCCTGCATCTGGTGTCTACCGACTACCAGTCGGAGCGTGAAGAATTTCTCGAATCTCTGGATGCGGAGGTAATCGAGCGCAAGTTATTGATGTCACGCTCGGTCTGGCACAAAGTCCGTGAGTCGCGCAAGGCCCTCGAAGGTTTGCAGATCCCCGAGATGCTACCGGGCTTCTCGATGCGTCCTCCGATTGCCGAGCGGATTCAGCAGGAGGAGACTCGCCAGGACCCGCCTTCCACGGGCTGGTAACACTGCATGGACGCTCACATCACGATTGCTTTGCCCAAGGGTGCCCTGCTCAAGGAAACGATTATTCGCCTGCAGGCCCTGGGAATTGACTTTTCGGAGTTTCTGGAAAGCCAGAACCGTCTCCTGCGCCTGCAATCCGCACCGGGCTATCAGGGACTACTGGTGCGTGCCCAGGATGTACCGGTTTACGTCGCTTACGGTCAGGCCCAGGTTGGCATTGTCGGCTACGACGTCTTGCTTGAGAAACAGCTACCCGTGGCCCAGATCGCCGATCTAAACTTTGGCTACTGCCGAATGTCGGTGGCAGTCAAGCGTGACAGCCCTTACCAGACCGTACGTGATCTGCCGCCCCACTGCCGGGTTGCCTCCAAGTTCGTCGCCTGCGCACGCCGTTACTTTGACGAACTGGGGCTGCCGGTCGAGTTGATCCCGCTTTACGGCTCGGTGGAACTCGCACCCCTGCTCGGGATGTCCGAGGCCATCGTGGACTTGGTATCGAGTGGACGGACTCTGAAAGATAACGGTCTGGTCGAAATTCACACGATCTTCGAGAGTACCGCCCGTCTGATTGCTCACCCACTCAGTTACCGGCTCAACCACCCGGAATTGCACGATTTACTGACTCGCCTCCAGACGGATATATAAGACAAGAAGCAGAGAGAAAAGCGGGAGAAACAGTCGTCTTCGCTGATCAAGCTGTTTTCTCACCCTGCATCGGTCACTCGTCCCTGAGGCCGGGGTTGTTCAGGCCTACCGCATGTACAAAGATGCTTCCGGGTTTGCTATGGATGTGGGAACCATGGGCACTCTGAGCAAAACCCCGATCTAAAACGCACTTCCACCTCTTATAGCGGTGTACGGAAGCAACGATGACTCCCGCGATCCTGCCTCACGACGAAACAGAACGGTTAATAGCCCTGCACCGTCTTCAAATTCTCGACACGGCACCTGAGGATTCCTTTGAGCGCGTCACA
>JACMIX010000162.1 GCA_014380935.1 Gloeobacterales cyanobacterium ES-bin-141
AGGCTCTCCTCATCAGGGGTGATCAGGCGTGAGAGTTTCTGCTTGATCTGGTTGTCGAATGCCTCCCATTTAAGCGTGGCGAAGGCGTTATTTTCATTGCCACCGGAAAGAAAGCCGATCGGGATCTCGAAACCACCTGCCCGCATGCGACCACCACCGAAGAAGCGACCGTAACTATCCTGTCCAAAGGTCTCCTTGAGGAACTCGTCTGGATCAAGGGTCAGTTTTTTGGTGCGCAGGGAGCCCGTGATCGCCTCGCGCTCGTCTTCTGAACGGATGATGCCGTAGACGACCGCCGTGTGAATGTTTTCCTCAGTGATCAAGAAGTCCGCTGCCTGGGGAATGGCATCGCGGTCTTCGTAGCGCAAATACCCGACCCCGGAGACGGAGAAGTTGTTTTTGACAATGCGGTTTTTGAGCGAACGCTCGATCACATCCATCACCCTGCGGGAGCGGGCTGTCTGCAAAATGGCCTCGAGCAGCTTGGGATCGTAAAAGCGACTCAAGTAGGCAGCGGCGCTGAAGTCTTCCTCCGTGGCGTGCATGAGGTGGTTCGTCTCCGAACGCAACCCGTGCATCAGGGCGGTCGCAATCTTGACATGATCGGGATTGGCCGGGTCGAGAGTGATGAGCCCGTCGTGCAGGTACTGAACAAATATCGTCGCCGTGGCTCCGCAGGTTGGTCGGATGTCGAGAAACTGGGGACTGAGGTCTTCTTGCAGAGAATGGTGATCGATGATTGCGATCACCGGCAGGTGGGCCTGTTTGACCAGTCGCGTGATCTGACTGGTAGTACCCTGGTTGTCGAGGAATACCGCACCCTTAAAACTACCCAGGTCTTTTGGTTCGCCTTGCAAATTCCAACGTTGTACGGGCAACCCCGTCAGCCTGACCAGGGCAACGTTTTCCTGATGGCTCAGGGTACCGGCGTAAGCGTTCACGCACTCGATATTGAACTGCTCGCAAATCAGGCCATAGGACCACGCGGCACTCAGGGCATCCGGGTCCGGAAAATCCTGCAATACGACCAGGTGTTTTTCGTCCTGGTGTTTTTCGAGCACCTGACGCAATTTGTCAATTTTGCGATGCTGTCCGTTGGTTTTCTTCGAGGTGGCAAGCTGGCCTGTGCCGGCCCCGGTTGCCGAACTTTGCGGTGGACTCGGTTTGCGGTCGGCAGCGGAGTCGGATGACATGATGCAAATTTTTAAGTATCGTCTAGTTCCAGTGTATGGTGCCAGACTAACCCCAGCCACAGCCAGAACATGGCATTGATCCGCGAGTCGTAAAAAGGCACGTCAAACAACCCAAAAGCAAGATAGGCCACCACACCGGCAACTAATCCCACCAACTGCCAGAAGCGGCGTACGGTCTCCGGGTCACCTGTGCGGGCCGCGGCGTGCAACTGAAATGCACGCCGGGTTCCCCCCACGACGCTCCAGACGTAAAAGCCGGTCAACAGCAGCCCGGTGGGTAGACCCGCCTCGGCAAAGTAGGTCAGGTAAATATTATGGGGATGCAGAGTCATCTCGGCGTCCCGGTGATAGATTTCCGCCTCGACGAAGGGAAAGGTTTGTAGCCCCCAGCCGGTGAGGGGACGCTGCCAGAGCATGTCCCAGGCGGTTTGCCAGGCGCCCCAGCGGTTGGTGAGCGACTCGTAGGAGGAAGTTCCGCTATCGAGGCTCGCAGCCACTTTCTGCCACAGTACATCCGGGATGACCTGCCGCAAAAACGCGACCACTGCCCAGTCATCTGGTCCTGCCCCGGCAAGCAAAACCAGGATAGTCGCGAGCACCAGCACGGCTACGGGCCAGATGCGCTTCGCCACGAGCATCAAAATGCACACGACCAATAAAATAACTCCCCAGGCGTTGCGCGAGGCCGTTCCTACCAGGGCCGTCGCCATCGTCCCCAGGGTCACCCAATCCCGGACTGTCGGGCGCACGGTCCCGAGTACCATGGCGACGCTCAGCGGCAGGATGAGCAGGAAATAGGCCGCCGCCGAGGTCGGCCAGCCGAAAAACGAGGTCACCCGCTCGAGGATACCGGTCTCCTGTCTTGAGCCCACCAGCACTTCAAACACCCCCGGCCAGGGTGCCCACCTCCAGTTCTGGCCGGATACCCACTCGACTACCCCGGCCACCCCGGTGAGCAGGCCGCTTGCCAGGGCTACCCGAAGCACCTGAACCAGGCGTTCCTCGGAGCGGACCAGACAGAGGACCAGACCGAAGAACAAGAAAAACGGTAAGTAGTTGAAAAGCCCGAGCAGGCTATCGGTGAGCCGGTAGCTAAAGAAAGTCGTGACTGTCAATACTAGGGCGGTGATACCCAACCAACGCATCGGTGGGGTCGAGAGTACGGATGGCCCGGAACGCCACGCCAGGATAAGGCAGATCAACCAGCTCACCAGCAGAACCAGGGGGCTTATCGGCAGGGCCGCGACACCCACCAGGAAGAATACCCAGCTGGACTGAGTGGATTGCTCAAGTGAGCGTTCCGCCATGGATTGGGACTCCTCCGCGCGACGTGCTAAGGCACAGTCTAGTCGTACCCGGACACGGACGTTTGGAGTTGCTCAAACATCAACGGCTTAGCGGTGCATGTGTTGTTCGAGAAGTCTTTGTGCCCTGGGTTTGAAGAGGGTGTAGAAGAGCAACTCGATGTAACGCAGCATGTCCTCGCGGTCCTCCTGCGAAACGAAGTTCCAGAAACCATAAATCTTGGCCAGTGAGAGCAAACGGGTGGTGTGAATTTTCCAGGTGTAACTGGTGTAGACCCGCTCGATCGCCCGTTTGGAGATTTCTTCCCAGTAGCTCGGATTCTGATCGCACTTGGAGATGAAGTCGAGAATCTTCTGAGCTGTTTCCTCCAGGTTGGTTGGGTTGATCAGAAAACCGTTGACCCTGTCCTGAATGATCTCGAGCGGTCCGCCAAAGCGAGTCGCAAAGGTAGGCAGGCCCGTGATCATCGATTCGAGAATCGTGAGTCCAAAGGCTTCGAAGAGCGCCGGCTGGACGAAGATGCCCTGGTGATCGGCGATGACCCGGTAGATTTCACCCGAATCCGCCTTAGGCAGGCGCACTCCTAACCAGCGAATCTTGCCGTGCAGACGGTATTCGTCGATGACGTGGTAGAGCTTGCGGATCTCGGAGGCTTCCTCCTGGTCGGCCGTTTCCTCAGCACGCAGTTTGCCTGCTACCAGGATGAGGTTGCATTGTTCCTGGAGTTCGGGACTGCGACCGAAACACTCAGCCAGACCAGTCAGGTTCTTGATGCGGTCGAGACGGGCCATCGAGAAGATGGGGCGCTTGCCGGGGTTATCGAGTTTGCCGTAGACATGGACCGGGTCCTCAAGCGTGAACAGCAGTTCTTCGAGGCGCTCGCGGTCGCTCGGCAGGCGCTCCTCGGTACGGGTATACGGGAAGTAGGTGTTTTCGTTTACACCCGGAGGCACGACATTAAACTTGGGGCTGAACAGTTCGATGCCGTCCACCACGTGATAGAGTTCCGGCATCGTAAAAGACTTGTAGGACTCGTACTGACCGATGCTGTCAGGGGTGCCGACGATCTCCTGGTAAGTGCTGCTGATGATGAAGTTGGCCGCGTTCATCGCAATCAGATCGGCGGTGAACTGCAAGGAGAAGTGATACTGATCGTCAAGGTTCTGCCAGTAGAGGTTGCTGAATAGATACTTGGATTTTTCGAGGGCGTGGGCGATGTTGCACTGGGTGACTTTGAGCCGTCGTGCCAGCAAAAACGCTACCAGGTTGCCGTCTGAGTAGTTGCCCACGATCAGATCCGGTACACCGTGGAACTCGGCCTCCAGTTCTTTCTGGGCATCGAGTGCAAAGGTTTCCAGGTAAGGCCAGAATTCAAAGCGCGAAATCCAGTTCTGGGTGACTTTGGGGTTGAATTCGCGTAGAGGCACCCTGAGGATCCAGGCATTCTCCGTCCCGTATACCTTCTCGAGCCTCTGGTCCGAGCGCGTACCGTCGTTGTTGGGGATGAGCCGGGTGAGGATGACGATCTTGGGGTGCACATCAAGACCCGTGAGCTTGATTTCCTCCTGCATCTGTTTTTCGAGGCTACGGGCCTGGTCGAGCACGTAGACCACCTGCCCACCGGTGTCGGGCCGCCCCAGTACTCCCTCCTGACCAAACCAGCCGTGCGGTGAGACCAGGACAATCTTGAAGATCATCGGGACACGCGAGATAAACGCCTCCAGACCCTGGTGATCGGGAGAATCGATCAGCTCGTCGAGCATCTCCAGGGTCTCGCGCACGCGGTGAGCAGTGTTACCCCAACCGGGTTCAAGACCCAGCACCTGCAACTCGAACCGAAAGTCCTGGTAGGGCTTGTCCTCGGGCAGTTCCCCGACGAAGGTCAGGGCGCGCTTGATCTGGCCTGAGAGTTGCTGTTGATTCTGAATGCGGCTGTTGATGAGCAGTTGCATACCGTCGTGGCTGTGAATGCTCAGGAAACGAAACAGGGCCTCAAGCCACTGACCGGGCTCCTGGAGGAGTTTGCTCGATAGATAACGGTTGAGAAACTGGACGCCTTTACCAATGTTTTTCGGGTCCCGGATCGTAGGGGAGTAGTCGTTGAAGGGTTGAAAATCTAGTTCGAGAACGTCACCTTCATGGGGATGGTAGCAATTGACGATGCGGTCGCGCAGGTCGAGCAACTGCTCGGTGCTCATCGGTTCGACTGTCAGGTCTTCGCGGTAAATCCGAAAGACCTCCTGGCTGGCAATTCTGGGGCGGATGATGACGCAGAAGCTCTCGATATCCAGGATGATTTCCTGAACATAGTAGATGAGTCGGCCCAGGAGGGAGGAGCGGAAAAATTGCTCAGGTTTCTGGTGGTTTGTGCAGTAAGCCTCAAACGCACTGAGAATATCGTTGCGCAGCAAGTAGCGCTTTTCGCCGTGGTGCAACTCACTTGCAAACTGGCGCATGTCTATCCTCTCGTCACTGTCCAGAACGGCCTGAATCAAATCGGACATCGTCGCTCCCTGTCTATGTCAGTAAGGACTACAGGTGGCATCCTAGCGGTTGTTAAGCAGGCAGGACTCTCCCATCGGACAGAGATATCTACATCCGAGCTGAATTTCCGTACGGAGCCGGGAGACGATGGTCTTACTCGCTACTCTTTTTGAGTGTCTCGAGGCAGATAAAAACAATTCGCATCCATTGGCTGAGCAAGACGGTTTGCTGGGGATCTCTCAATTGGGGCGGGGTGCTGTCGAGGAGCAATTCGAGCTTGAGTGTGTCGAGTGTGTAGCCCTGGGCATGGGCACGCACGACTCCCGCCACCAGTAGTTCGATGCCGGTCTCGTCCTGGGATGGATCGTCTGAGCTACATTTTTGGGCCGGTCCCTCAACGCCCACATCCTCAAGTGTCAGGTAGACCAGTCGTAGCCAGAGATTGCGAACTTCGAGCTCTTCATCCGTGAGGGCGAGGGTGCGGTCGAGTTCGGGGTTGCCGGTTTCCAACTGTTCGCTCACCAACTCCAGTTTGAGGGCCGACAGCGCGTACCCGGACCGGTAGGCCGCGATAGCCGCGACGACGAACTCTCCGAGAGCATCCGTGTACTCAGGCCCAACTCCGCGGTTGTACAGATACAACCAGACCTTGCGAAACGCCAGTTCGATCTTTCTGAATTCAGCCACCACTCCTCCATCTCACCCATCGGGCGCAGGAATACCTTGCCCCTATTATCGAAGCCGCAGGTCAAAGGCGCTATGCACTCCTCAACAC
>JACMIX010000163.1 GCA_014380935.1 Gloeobacterales cyanobacterium ES-bin-141
GAAGCGTTCATTATCCAGTTCTCAGTCGTGCTGCCGAAGTTGCAATAACCCAAACTCTTAACTTAAAGGAGAAGTAACCATGTTGAAAAGACTGAACAAGCCCCAGCGCAACCAGCGCGGTGTCACCGTCATCGAGTTGACTATTGCCTTGATCGTGCTTGTCTTCCTGGCTCTGGCTTCGTTCTTTACCCTCTCCAATCTCAGTGGCGACTCGAAGGCCGAGGCGAGCGTCGCAGCCCTCGAAAAGATGGCCCAGTGGCGCGACACCGTGGTAGCCAAGGGCACCACGGCAGACATTGACACATTCAACGCTATCGCGGCACCCGAGGATGCTGGGGTCGCAACCCTGAAACCTGTTCTGGGAGCAAACTTCCGCCCATTACCCATGCAGATGGCTCTTACTGAGCTTTGTGCTAGCGCCAAGGTGCCACCCGACATCAAAAACCGGGTCGCAGCAGCACTTGGACAGGCAGATGGAGATGGAGCCTGTAACGGAGTCGAGGCAGAAACAGGAACAGGATTCCTCGATGGCGGCTATCCCACGGTCGCCAACACCGGTACGACTACTTCCCCCTTCTTCGCCGCCCTGTGACCATGGCTCTGCTTCGCACACAAGATGAAGTGACGGGGCTGCTGTGCGGCTCGGTCCTGCTGCTTGCCACCTCGCAGTGGTCCACGCCTCAGCAAAACGAGGCGGATGGAGTGGAGGTGAGCGGTCCCTGGCGGCAGGACCGGGTCGGCCCCGTGAGCATCGAGTGGCAGGCGGACAGACCCCGGCACCAGGGTGCTGAGTCCGCTTACCCATTGACACTTGCCGCCGCGAGGGTGGTCGTGCTCGCCACCCGGCGCACACCACCTTTCCTGGTCATCGTCGATCTGTCCTCCGGCACCGAGACCTACCTGGAGGTGGCTCGCGTCAGTGTGCAGGGCATTGACTGCCACAGCGCCCTCTTCACGCGCACCGCGAGTGCTCTGGCACGGGCGGTCGAACAACTCAGCACCGACGATGCCGAGCCGGTCTATTACCTGGGTCGTGAGCCCTTCCCCGTCGAGCCCGACTCAAAGCTTGCCGCACTGGTCCTACCGCTCGCCGCCACGACGAGCGTACTCAAAGCCTGTCTGCTGCGGGGTACCAACTCAAAAAGCGCCCTGCGTCTTGTGTGGCTGAATGCCCGGCAGCGGACCCTCGCGCTGAGCGTACTTGGAGTGGGGCTGTGGTTCTGGAGTGCCACTCAGTGGTGGCAAACCCAGGCGGTTCTCGAACGTTTCGGTCCGGGAGTTTTACAGAGTGAACTGCGACCGCTCAAAGACCGTTTGCGCACCGCGAAGAACCGGGCAACCCGCCTGGAGCAGACATTCGCTAGTGCTAAGGCCGAGCACCTGGCGAGCCGTAAGCTCTCTGGAATGCTCCAGCGCAGCATTGGACCGGGCGCGTCCATTCAGCGCGTCCAGGTGACCAACCGCGAGAAGTTGACCCTCTTCGTCGAGGGCAAACCGGCCGCGGTACTCAGTGCTCTGGCACGGCTCGAGCAGGTAGGCCGCTTGGGCAATCTTCGCTTCACCGTGCAGACGGATAGTGTGACGACCACTGAGACTGCCGCCGTTCCAGTGGACATTCAGATGCGTCAGGAGAAAGGTCGTGAGCAGCTCTAGGCTTTACCACTGGGTGGGCTGGCTACTTGCGGCAAGCGGGGGTCTCGCTGCTGTCCTGGCGGGTGTGCTGCACTGGCAGGTTGAGCAGGCTCTCAACGAAGAATTGCCCATGGGTGAGGACTCCGGTTTATCGAGCCGCCAACTGCAAGAGCGTCTCGGGACAGTCCAGGGGCAGATTGCCCGTTGGGAGAGTTTGCAGTTGACCTCCCAGGTCCAGGCGCTCAACTTGCTGGTGCGATTGAGCAACCAGCACGGCCTGACCCCGCAGATCGAGTTCAAGGCTGCCAGTAAGCAGGCCAACCGCATGCAATGCACCCTCAAGACCGCGGGTACAGAGCAGGCGTTGTGGGGTCTGCTCTACGGGCTCGAAGCCTTGCACCAGCGGAGCCGCGGCAGCATCAGCGTCAGGGCATACGAGTTGTCGGGCGGTGGGCAGTCGATTCAGTTGATCGTGGAGGTCCAGTTTCTGACGCGGGACGGAAAACATGAAAAAACGTGACCGGGGAGGCCTATCGCTGATTGAGCTGGTGATTGCGCTCGCGGTGCTGGCAGTGGTTGGTACGCTCGGTGCAGTCGGTGCCGGTCAGGCCGTCCGGGATGCCAACGCCGAGGCGCTCACCGAGGGGGTCGAGCAGCTGGCCCAGTGGCGCTCCAGCATTATTGCCATCAACAATCCCGACACAACCGCCTTTTGGAATGAGGGCAATATTGGTTGCGGTGACGGCAATCCGAGCTGTGTCCCCAAGCAGCTTAATGAAGGCAAGCCGATATCCTGGCCAGTCGTCAAGGGAACGTGGACCGCTATCTGTGACCCGGCCGGGTTGTACCAGGACCAGCGCCGCCGCGTTCTGTCCATCCTGGGTGATTGCCAGGGCACCTGGGACTCCTCCAACCCCCAGAACTCGCCCATGCAATCCAACAACCTACCAGGCCTGGCCATTTGAGGTAACTGTGTTTACTACACATGAAAAGTTGATACGCAGACACCGGGGTGTGGCACTCCCCGAACTCCTCGTTGCCCTGGGAATTGCCGCGATCCTGAGTGCGACGGTCGCGGCTGCCGGGGGTTTCTGGCAAGGACGCAAAGTCCTGGTCACCAACGCAGCCCAGGTGACATTCATCGTCCAGGCTCTCAAGGAATACACCCGCACCCACGCGGACCTGCCGGATCTGAGCGATTCAATTGACGTTCAGCAGTGGCTAGAGATCTATCAACCACCGGGATCACCGACCATGCCCAACGGACAGTTGCGCACCATGCCCGAGGGGATCACTTACGTCCTTGAGCAACAGTACATTCCATCCACCCTGGCACTGGGGCAAGTACCCGGCTCGGTCACTTTGCAGGGTACGGGCTGTGACCAGCAAGACTCCCGAACTTCGTGTGCCTTCACGGTGGTGCCATGAAGCATTTCGTACCGTGGTGGCTCGGGCTGAGCGGCTTACTTCTAGGGACGCCGGTTGTTGCACAAACAATCGATTCCGGTTCTCTGCTCAGAACTTATGAGATTTCTGAGATTGGCTATATGTCAAATGGGCAATTGATCAATGCTCAGGTAGATCTATCGGGCTTACCAATCAGGCCAGACTTCGTCACCGTTGAAGCCGAGGCGCAAATCAGTATCGCTAACTCCTGTACACAGTTACTGGCGACAGTTAATGGGGTGACAGGCGGTCTGACTGGAGCACCAGATACCGAGAATGGTGCCTCTGATTGCAATGAGACAGGCACCACCAAGGACAACCGGACCTACACAACTGCTTCAGTCAAGGCAGCCGTATCATCTTCGCAAACTTCTATACCCATCACATTGCAGGCCATATACACAGGCAGCAATTCGGGTGCAAGTGCCGTAAGAGTCCGTCTCTTGCGCATCAATGCGTACAGTCGCACCCAGATATCGGGCGGTGGTATCAGCTCAGTCAGCTTGAGCAGCGACATGTTCCGCGGGCTGGCACTCGAACAGAGTCTCGCCCAGCTATTCGGTGGCTACTATGTCAATTTCGACAATCAGGTGGGTTCCATCAGTGCAACCACTTCACAACCGACTGGCCCAATACCTACTCAGGCGCAATGGTTGTATCTCTACCTGCCACCCAATAGTCTCTACGACAGCCAGTTGCGCTATGGTCCGGTCAACCAGCCAAGCCCGGTACCCTACATCACGGTAGGGGGTGTCAATAGCAGCAACAAGAACAGCGCCGTTGCAGCCTACGGAAACACCCTCAACTTGACGGCTCTAAATTTGAAGAGTGTGTCTTACCTGAGTGGTGGTCTTTACGGCAATCCCAGGTCAGCCGTTCTCATAGCCACTCCTAGCAGCCCAACTGTAGCCAGGGGAGCAACAAGCCTCACATTGATGATAGGCACCTCCGGTATCGACCCGGCCACCCTGAGGGTACAGGTCAACAATGGAGAAGAGACATCACCCGTGATTAACGGGAATGCACTCTGGAGTGACCTGGTATACAAGGGGCAGACAAATTTGCCTATCACTCTTCCTGACACCTCGACAAGTGGTAAAGTCATTCCAATCATCGTCACTGCCCAGTCAGTGAATGTGCAGCAGGTGCTCAGTCAGTCCTTCACGGTGAAAGTGCAATGAGGGGCAACCGGGGTTTGTCGATGATTGAGGTAATCCTTGCGATGGGAATCCTTGCATCAGTAGGGGGAATGACGTTCATGGTTGTTGCAGCACGGCAGACAGCTCCCCAGGCCCAAAACATACGTCACTTTGCCGATTTCGTTGACCGATTCATCAAGTTAGCGAATGACCTATCCATTACAGACCCAAACTTTAATCCTGCCAGTCTAGCTACCACCTATCCACTCACGGAAGGAAGTGCTGTCAGTGCGGCAGTGCAATTTCGGGGTTGTGTTGTACCTAGCGAAAAGTTGGGACACAATACTCTAGATGAATTAGAACGTAATGCCTTACTTATCAGTATCAGTATGGATACTCCAGCATCGGCCATCCAGTCAGGCTACGGTCAAACTGGAGGTATAGTCCTCAACGAAAGATTCGAGCGGGTTGTCAACACGAGGGCAACCCTATTTGCATACGAAGTCACAGGACCAGCAGGTACCAGACCACTAAATACCTACGTCATTGGGGACGTCAGCCAATGCCCATAATCTTCGCATTACTTACCCTAGCTCTAGTAACTCCACTGCTTGTGGGAACCACTCTCAACAATCAGATGACTCTTAATCAGTCTAGAAACTATGCTGATAGAGCAACTGAGAAGCAAGTAGTTTGGAGCGCCATTCAATCAGTTGTTGCTGATATTGCGACCGAGGGTGGAGCTTATCAGATGGAGCAGGTCTACCCGAACTCAGGGTTGATAGTCTACACACACACCCAAGATGAGGTAATGGCGGGCAAAACAAACCCTGTCATTCGGCTCTGGGCAACCGCACGACCATTGAATGGAGAAAACAGTA
>JACMIX010000164.1 GCA_014380935.1 Gloeobacterales cyanobacterium ES-bin-141
AGAAAACAGGGAAACCGTAAAATCCTGCAGTTTTGATGCCGGACAGCTGCCTCGCGCTTCACGGGTATTAAGAGTTACCTGTGCTTACTAAATAGAGGTCCCTCCCTGGAGAATAAGCCAGGTTCCTGGAGGTGGCGTGGGGGGACGGGCCGGATTTTATCTTTTGGTAGGCTCCTACCTGGCCGGACTAGTAATTGCCGGTTGGAGCTGGGGATGGCTCCTGCTGGGCATCCTCGCAGTCATCGGTGGGTTTTTGTCTTTTCAGCTATTCTGGCTACCTCCCTGGCGCGTCTGGATAGCAGCGGGCCTTCTGGCAGTCTTTGCAAGCCCTTACCTGCATCTACGTACGCCTCTACCAGGCAGCAAAGATATCAGCTGGCTTGCGCCTCAGCACAAGATCACCCTGCTCGGGACCGTAACGGAAACTCTCCACCAAGGTGAGGACTTCCAGAGCTTCTACCTGCGCATAGAACCATCGAGCCAGGAGGGCTTAGCCTCATACACTGGTACCGCTTTCGTTCGCGCTCCAACCCAACCCGCTCTGCGGCCCGGCTCTCGGGTGCGCTTAAATGGAGCGCTCTACAGGCCACCAGGGCGAACGAATCCTGGACAGTTTGCCTTCGATGACTATTTGCGTCGCCAGGGTGTATTCGCTCACATCCAGGCACGCGCTCTTGTATCTCTGGGCAAGCCAGACCCCGATTGGCTATGGATGGTCCGCCAACGGGTTCTCCAGGTTCACCAGCGGGCGCTCGGGACTGAACGCGGCGCGCTCATGACATCGTTGGTGCTTGGAAACGGGGCAGTCGAACTCCCCAAATCTATTCAGCGGCGGTACACAGAAGCAGGGCTTGCCCATTTGCTTTCTGCGTCCGGGGCTCAAGTATCCCTGCTCCTTGGTACAAGTCTTGGGCTGGTTGCGAGACAGAGCCCCCGGCTTAAAGTAGGTCTGGCCGGTGCAACGCTGGTTGTGTACATTTGCCTTGCCGGGGGAAGCCCTGCTGTTTTGAGGGCTGGAGTCATGGGTGCTGTGACCCTTCTGGGTCTCGCTCGTGGGCACCGGGCAGCACCCTTGAGTGCCCTATTGCTCGCGGTGGGTGGCCTGCTAATCTACAACCCCCTCTGGATTACCGATCTCGGCTTTGGCTATAGTTTTCTCGCCACGGCGGGGCTAGTAGTCACCGCTCCCCGGCTTGCAAAAGGGCTCGACTTCCTACCGCCGATGCTCGCTACACCTCTTGCCGTGGCGTTAGCCGCGGGGCTCTGGACTTTACCTCTGCAATTGCTCCATTTCGGTCAGTTGAGTCCTTACGCGGTGCCGCTCAATGTTCTGGTTGTCCCGGCGGTCGAGGTGCTTACTCTCGGTGGTCTTGCAACCAGCATCCTAGGATTCGTTCGCCCGGAGCTCGCCTGGCCGGGGCATGTACTCCTCGGTTGGATTCTGGGAGTCCTGGACAGTCTGGTGGGCTGGGTGAACACCCTACCTGGTAGTCTCGTGTACCCCGGTACTCTGCTGCCGGTCCAGGTAGTCCTGCTCTATAGTCTGCTTGCCGCTTCCTGCTGGACGCGCCCCTGGCCCCTAGTGGGTATAGCCGGGGTTGTCCTCGTCGCCCCTCTCCTGCTAGCACCGGGTGATGTCAGTCTTAGCGTACTCGCAGGTGGGGGTTCGGAGGTCCTGGTCATCGAGGATGGAAGGCGGACCCTGGTTGTCAATGGAGGAGACGTGCGGGCCTGCGAGCGCGTTCTGTTGCCACACCTTCAGCAACGAGGCCGACTGCACCTGAGCGGGGTCATCACGACCGGCACGCGGGAGACTCAGACAGCGGGACTTGCTACCCTGCTTGCCCTGAGTGAGACAGATGTACTGTGGGATGGCGCCGATCTACCCTGGCAGACGAGTTACCGGGCTGTTCTAGAGGGACTTACCCGGCAGGGTACTACTTACCGTCGTCTCAGTCCGGCTATGCATGTTCCATTGGGTTCCGGGGTGCATATCTCGGTGCTGAGTACTGAACCCACGGTTTTGTTGTTGAGGGCGCCTACTCAGCAGGTGCTGTTGCTAGGTCGTTTGAGCCCTGTAGAGCAGGAATGGTTCGCCCAGACCTATGCTGACTCACTGGGTGGGACACAAGTGCTGTGGACGAGTGCTTCGCACCTGAATAAACGCCTGCTCGCCCTGCCGGGCTTGCGGAATGTGATTGTCTCAGGCCGCGGATTGGACGCTGCCGCTGAGCGCGAACTTGCCGGGCGAAACATTTCTTACTGGACTACAGCGCGTCACGGTGGCCTGGTCTGGCGGACATCAGGGCGGGACGGGCAGTTGACCCCTACCCGACTTTAGAGCCTGGTTTAATCCAGGTCAGGGTTGTCGTGAATTGAGAGAGGATCATGGCAGTGATCTGCTTTGCATCGATACCCTTGAAGGCCCGTTCCGGGGGCATGAACATCTGCACGACGCGCCCCCGCGAGTGGGCCTGGGCGTAGGAGATCGTCTTGCGACCGTCAAGAGTGCCCTCATCAAAGTAAAGTGTGAAGGTCTTGTCCGCGTTTTCCCACACGGCACTCAGTTCAGACTCAGCCGTGGTGATGCGGGTATCGGCTGCCCCGGCCTGTTTCATACTCTTTTCGAGCAGCGGAGCAAGGTCTTCTTTGAGATAGTCCGCGAGTGGTTTCTCGGGCTTCGGTTCTGGTTTGGCTCGCGGTGCAGGTGTGTCACCTTCTGCTGTTGGCTCGGGTTGGGGCTTTGTACGCGCGGCTGCCACCTCGCCGGCCCGGCTGGCTTTTACTTCGCCCTCCTGCAAGATCTTGTCCGTGGGTGCGGGTTCGCCCGGTGGATTCTTAGCTGAGACATCGTCCGCTTGAGTCATGGAAGTCCTCTTGACAGGCCATGTCTTCATTGTGCTCACCGCCCGCCACCCTGGGCAAGTCCTGGGCACCCGACCCGAAAACTGGTAGGGTCGTTTTGATTCAAGGCACAGGCTTCCATGCAGCTTCAATTTGTCCCGGTCGAGGAATTTTATTTTGCGCTTACCCTCGATACCCGTCTGTTGCTCGAGTGGACCGACGCGCAGCTAGTCGGGCAGGTACAACCCGCTCTCAAGGCCCAATACGGCCAATCATCCACGGTTGCGGCAGCCAAGCAAAATACCTTCAATTATGTCTTTCGCATCGTGGCCGAGGACATTCCACCCAACACTGTTCTGGAGGTCTTCGACTGGGCTGAGCAACTGCGCCTCAGCAGCAACTACGGTCTTGTTCGCGCCCAGGATGGAAAAGTGACCCGTCTTACCAGTTACGAGCAGCGTCCGCAACTTGCCCGTCAGGTGAGTGCCCACCTGTCGTCAGTTCTGGCGGTTGAACTGCCGTGACCTTTAAAATCTGAAGTACTTTCCATGACCTTGCAGATTACCAATGTCCGCTTTGGTGGGGGCTCCGGAAGCGTCCGTATTCAATCCGGCCGGATTACTCACCTGGGTGATGTACCGCCTGCAAGTAGAAATGAAATCGACGGCGAGGGGTGCTGGTTGCTGCCGGGTCTCATCAATGCCCATGACCATCTCGCGCTCAATCTCCTGCCACTCCTGGGTAATCCACCCTACGCCAATAGTGCCGAGTGGGGACGGGATGTATATCGGCCAGACTGTTTACCCATGCGCGAGATCTGGAAATTGAACCGCCGCGAGAGGCTATTTTGGGGCGCTTACCGTAACTTGCTCAGCGGGGTGACGACTGTGCAGCACCACGACCGTGGACACTGGCAACTGAGTCAATTACCTGTACGGGTACCTGCCTACCGCTGGCGTCACTGTCCCGGCAGCCCGCTGGGCGGCTGGTATGGTCGGCCCTGGAGTGCGCCACTTTTTATTCACTGTGCAGAGGGGACTGATGCAGCCAGTCAGGCCGGGGTGGGCTTGTTGCAGGCACAAGGTCTGCTTGGTCCAAAGACAGTCCTGATTCACGGTATTGCTCTCACCCCGGAGGACATCCGTGTCCTCACGGCAACAGGTACGGGGCTGGTTGTATGTCCCGCGAGCAATCAATTTTTATTTGGTCGTACAGCACCTGTACAGGCGTTGCTCGATGCCGGAGTGCCGCTTGCCCTCGGAACAGACTCGACTGCAAGTGGCAGTACCGATCTGCTTGCCGAACTCCAGCAATTGCGCGGACGGGTACCGAATGCCACCCTGATCGACATGGTGACGACCGGGGCTGCCCGCCTACTCGGGGTTCCCAACCGGGGACAACTAAAAGTCGGGTTCGACGCGGATCTGTTACTTGTCCATAAACCCCGCGCGCACAACGTTACAGAAGCACTGCTCAGTACACGCGGTGAGGACATTCGACTGGTCATGCTTCGGGGTAAGCCAGTCCTGGTACGCTCACCGTTTACAGTGCACACAACTCACCTGAGGGCTGTACGCGTGGACGGTGAGCAGACCTGGCTTGCAGGTCCAATCGACACATTACTCAAACGCACACAACGCCTACTCAAGGACAGACTTTTCTTTGGTCATCACATTGAGCTCAACTGACAGCCACATGCCTGATGTGGCGGCTGTTGCCTACTCGTCGTCCTCAATCTCGATCGAGCGCGGTTCAGAGGAATCGGCATCGGGCTTACGGGGCTCCTCGTAACGCTCGACCACAATCTTGGCGCGCGTAACAAGTGCTGCCACCGTTCCAACTGCCGCCAGGATAGGTGCAAAGACAGCCAGTCCTGCTCCGGCAGCCATGCCCAGGGTCAGGGGAACTTCAAGCAAAGTCCTGCCCTCCGTGTCCTGGATCAGGACGCGGCGCACATTGCCCTGCTCGACAATTTCTTTTACTTTGTCGGCAAGTTGGCTGCCGGTCACGTAAACTTCATCGATCAAGTTGCGTTTACCAGTCATTTTCAATCACCGAATTTTCGCTCAGTCTAACTCCGCACGCTATTGCTCAAGAACTACGGACTCGGGTTGCCGAGCTTGGCAGCCAGGATAGTAGCAGCCCGCTGGTACTGGGGATCGGCGCTCGTGCCCAGCTTGTCGGCTGTAAATTTCTTGCGCACCTCCTCGGTAATGGGCACTACGACATCCGGGGTGATGCCTTTTTTGTGGATATCGTTGCCTGCGGGAGTCAGGTAATGGGCAATGGTCACGTTTACTCCGGAGCCGTCTGTGAGAGCATTGACCTGCTGGATGACACCCTTGCCGAAAGTTTTAGTACCTACGAGGGTAGCCCGGTTATTATCTTTCAATGCACCGGCGAGGATCTCGCTTGCGGAGGCGGAACCGCCGTCCACTAAGACAACCGTCGGCAGCGTGGTCTGGGGAGCGCGGTCAGAGACGAGTTTTTCTTGAACACCCTGCCGGTTGACGGTCGAGACGATTGTCCCCTGCTCAAGCAACAAATTGGCAATCGCGGTTGCGGCATCGAGCAGGCCACCGGGATTGCCCCGGAGATCAAGTACCCAGCCCTGAGCACCCTGCTCGGTCAGGTCCTTGAAGGCGCGTTTCATCTCGGGAGTTGCCTTCTCAGAAAACTCCTGCAACTGGATGTAACCCAACTTCTTACCGTCTTCTTCTTTGAGGACTGCCTGGACAGCCGGAAGTTCGATGGGAGCACGAGTAATCGTGAAGCTAAGTTTTTGCTTGTCGCCCCGCAGTACGGTCAAAGTGACCTTGGTACCGCTGTCACCGCGGATAAGGCTCGAGACCTTGTCGAGCGGGACCCCGGTTGTGGGTTTGTCATCCACGGCAACCAACTGATCTTTTGCCTGTACCCCAGCCCTGGTAGCCGGGCTTCCCTTGAGAGTGCTCATGATCACCGGCAGCTTGTTGGTCGGGGAGGCACCCAGTGTCAGGCCGACACCGACCAATTCACCCGAGGTTTGGTCTTTGAGGGCCTGAAACTCTCTCGGGTCGAGAAAGCGAGTGTAGGGATCGCCCAGTTCTTTTAGCGCGGCGCGAATGGCCTTGTAAGCATCTTCTTTAGAAGCGTACTCACGCTCGAGCAGTTGTTTGCGTGCTAGTAGCCAATCATTTTGATTGAAGGAGTTGTCAACATATTCGCGGTTGACGGTCTGCCAGACCTCATCGACTATCGCCTTGGGCGAGTCCTCAAGACGAACCCGGAACTGCGCGCGGGCCTGTTGAGGGACAGCTTGCGCCAACACGGCACTTGCATCCAATAATCCCAGCAATAGCAGTGAAAGAGCAGCTTTGCGAAAATCGTGAGCACGCAGCATATAGTTCCCCGTTCAGTTGAAGTAGCGGTAGCGGAGCCTGTGTTCAAATATTAGACGCTATGGAGGTGCAACCACCACGTATCCTCTGTTGAGCTAAAAAATGCACCAATCTGGCCTAGAGGGCCTTCGAGCGCAAAATACTCACGATCAGGCTTATACCTAGAAGACTTGCAAAGGCAAACAACGTTCCTGAGAACCACAACATCCTGCCGGTTGGATCGGCCGCGATGACCACAGCTGCACCTAGAATTAGCCCGCCCACCATGACACTCAAGGCAATGCGATTCGACGCAGTGATGAGGCCCGTACGCAGGGACTCAACACCGGCCACCTGGACGTTAAATTGAAACGTTTCAGAAGTAAGACGTTGAAGCAGCAGGTCGAAGCGGCGCGGAAAACTCAACGCCAGAGTCCGCAAGTCAAGCGCCGAACGCAAAGCCTCCTGTAGGGGTGCAGCTCCAAACAGGCGGCGGCGGAACAGGTCGGTGATGAGCGGTTTGAGAGTCTCAATCAAATTAAAGTCGGGGTCCAGAGTACGAGCGACTCCCTCGAGGTTGGCCAGAGCCTTGACGTACAGACCGATGTTGCCGGGTAGGCGAACGCCGTTGGTGCGCAGAACCCGCAGCATGTCATTGAGGAGAGCACCGAAGTTGATCTGAGTCAATGAGCGGTTGTAATACAGGCGCAGCAAGCGGTCGAACTCACCCTGCAAACGCGAGAAGTTGACGGTGTCCACTACCTGCCCGAGTTCAAGGGCTAACTGGGTGAAGCGTTGGGGGTCCTCCTCGACAATGGCGAGTAGTTGTTCGGTCAGAATTTGCTGAGTGCGGGGATCTAGTGTCCCGGTCATACCGCAATCGAGCAAGGCGACATTGAGTCGGCCGCTCGAGTCCTGCCAGCGAAAGAGGTTTCCGGGATGGGGGTCCGCGTGGAAAAAGCCATCAATGTAAATTTGCTGGAAGAATGCTTTGACAGCCAACTCTGCTAGTTCTGGCGAGTTCTGAGGTAGAGGCCGAGTCAGGATGGGCACTCCCTCAATCCACTCGAGTACGAGGACCCGGCGAGTCGTATATTGCCAGTAAACAAGCGGAACACTCACCCGGTCCACATTAAACCAGGGGCTATTCTTCAGATTGGCCCTCAGCGTGTCTGTATACTTGCCTTCGAGCCGAAAATCTAGCTCGGCTCGCAAGCTGCCGGCGAACTCCTCGGCAAGGGCCTTGGCATCGTAGTACTTGCCCCAGCGGGTCCGCTCTGAGAACCAATCCGCCAGGGCTTTGAGAATGCCGATGTCACTCTCGACAATCGGTTCGATAGCCGGACGTTGAACCTTGACTGCAACCGCCTCACCGCTGGCAAGCTCGGCTCGGTAGATCTGAGCAAGTGATCCCGCCGCGACCGGTACCGGGTTGAATTGCCGAAACACCGTCTCAAGCGGGGCTGTCAACTCACTGCGTATGGTCTGCTCAATAAGCTCCCACGGTACGGCCGGGACGTCTGCTTGCAGGGCGCTCAGTTCATCAATGTACTCCGGTGGCAGAAGATCGGGGCGCGTACTCAGTAACTGCCCGAGTTTGATGAATGTTGGCCCGAGTTCGATGAGAATGTCCCTGAGAACTCTTGGCAGAGGTAGCCGCGGTCCCTCATCCGCCTTACCGTCTTTGCTTTGCAGGGCATCTGTCATGTATTCCCAGCCACTCCTGGAAATGACTGAGAGGATTTCGCGCTGGCGGGAAAAATCAGGCGTGAGTGACGGAGCCATGGCGGTATGTCAAGGATTATCTTCCCATTGTCGTGCTCAGAAGGCTCTGTCTGCCTCCATCTAAGTAATAGAAGAGCCGGTCTTAGCGAAAGCCGGACCCGTGCTCCCAGGCAGCGTCAGTCAGGTTGAAATTTTTCTAACACGAGGCGGAGGGGGTGGGATTCGAACCCACGGAGGCTTTCGCCTCTACGGTTTTCAAGACCGTTGCAATAAACCGCTCTACCACCCCTCCAGGCTAGACCAGTTTATCATCCGTGTTCGGCACCGCCAGACGCGTCAAAGCACTTAATTATTATCCCATTAATGGGAAATACATCCAGATAGTAATATGAATTTAGTTTCCACTGGCCTGCAGTCCACGCGAGGTCTGGAACCAACGGACACCGAATCTGGAGTAGTGAAGATGGTCCACGCAAGCATTCCGATATTCTCTAGCCTGCGCGAACGCTCAGACCCAACCCCGGCTGAGCGGCTGAATTTAGGGCAGGCTCTGCTGGTGATCAAACAACAGCGTCTGTACCAGCGTTATGGCTTTGACCGGTTCGAGAGTTTTCTCGATTCACAGGAGTGTCCTTTCGGCCACACTGTGTGTCGGCACGCTATGCGTCTGGCTGAGCGGGAGGACCTGCACAGTGCGCTCGAATTGGGCATTGGCCGGTTGACAGAGTTGATGCGTCTTAAGCCGGACCTGGCTACGCGGGTACTACAGGAAGGGACGCCGGGGGGACCGGTCGCGGCAATCTCCGTGCGAGCCTTACGACGGCATGTCGCTCAACTGCGCGGAACCTCCGGGGGTCGGATGTACCCTGTGGCAAGTGGGGGGCCACTTAATCTCGAGCACATGGGGACATGTCTGACCGGGTGGAATGAATCCTCGCGCCAACAGCTGCTCGATCTGCTTTTGCAACAGCATTTCGGACACAGTCTCGCAAAATTACAGGTCATTTTGCAGCCCGGTAAAGCCCGACAGGAAGCAACGGATAGTCTCTCTCCTTTCTGTCCGGACACCCGTTGTGGACCTCCTCAGCGCTGGGTAGCACTGACAACTCATCTCGAAGGGTTGGAGCAAGCTGTCGGCGGGGATATGTCTCTTATTATTCCGTTGGTGCGGCGGCTCAACAAACCTCTAGAAGCCTGGGAGAAGGCTGTATTCTATCTGGATCTGTGTCGCCGGGAGCCCGGGCGCGCCCAACGCTTTGCTCGGATTAGTTCGGTGACAGGTGCTGTGGAGCAGATCCTGCTGGGTCGGGATTGGCATTACAACACGGACCAGGCTTACTTGAGTGCTCAGCTTGCCAATCTACGCAAGCAACGCCGTAGTTCTGCGCTACGACCTTTCTGGCGGCGTCTTTTCAGCGAAGTCAATCCGCCCGAGGACTACCGGTCTTTCCTCGGCCAGCTTGAAGCTCAAGTTGAAGGCTGCGAGTGGCAGTTCACGTGCGTGGACTCCTACCAGGCGGACTACACTCTCAAGTGCCTCCGGCACCGCTCGACCCGTTTGTTTTGGCAGATTGCGGCAGACCATCTGCAGGTTCATTCTGTTCGACTTATCTGGCAAGAGGGCAGTTGCCGCCGTGAGCAGGTTGTCGTCCTTGAGCGTGCAGATGTTGCCTAGGAGGACCGTCTTGAAAGCACTCGAACACCAATCGGATATCACCTTCGTAGTCGGCGGTTCCCTGGCTTCTACATTGCGGCTGACCAGTGCGGCACTCGAATGTACACCGGATGAGTATTTGCTTGCCGCGACCGAGTGGTGCTTGCGCTCGGGCTTCAATCCCCTGGAAGCAGAACATGATTTCACCGAGTACGAGGAGCCACCAGAGGTAGTAGACACAGCCCAAACTGTTATCGAGGCCTGCGACCTGGTGCTTCGTGAGCAGATCGGTCTGGGTGCCTATGTAGCAGCTCGACTCGACGTGATTGAGCTCGCGGCTCGCGGCCTACTGAACCTCGAATTGCAGACTGACAAACGTGCTTGTGAGCCAGTCTTCCAGGCCATTCAACAGGCTCTCATCGAGGAACTAAGGCGTAGACCCTATCCCCCCAACAACCCGGCCTCAGAGGGAACTACTTCACCATGAACCAACAACAACGAGAACAGACAATCACTCTTGGCCACGCTCCTGGAGGCACGCGACATATTGATGCAGAACATGCTGCCCAAGGATGGAGCGCCTTGGGTACGGAGGCCGGTAACCGGGCCTTCACCCAAAACTCGGATGCGGTTAAGAGCCTGCAGCGCCAACTCATTTTTCTGGGATATACCACTGGCCCTAAAGACTCTTCCCCGGCTTTGATCGATGGAAATAACGGTTCGGGAACGACCATGGGCATCCACGCCTTCCAGAAGGAGCATGGCCTTCAGGTTGGACCTTTTGACCGGGCGACCGCCATGGCCATGGATCAATCCGTAAAGCAACAGCTTACAGCGATGAGCGATACGGAAGTACAGGAGCGTGGCAAAGTTCTTGACCGAAGCTTATGGAATCAGGCAGACCGCTACTTACTCACACAGCACGGAGAAACCATTCAAGCATCAGCAAAAACGGCAAAGGTAGACCCCGCCATGCTCTACGCTGTGATGCGGCAGGAAAGTAGAGGGGGTGCCGACAACAATCCGCGGCTTGAGCGCTCTCAGCAGCGCAGTCTTACCAAGTTGAGCAAGTATTTGCAGGAGCACTCCGAGGAACTTCGAACACTCGATCCTGCCTCTGCCCGGGACAAAAATCAAATCAACCAACTTTACACCGAGGCTAAAAGGCACAGCGGGGGCGTATCTGGCCTGCTTGATTCGATGACTGGTACCAACTCCACTCCTCATAACAAGCTTCACGCGATGGAGACCTTTGAGAAATTCACACCAGGTCAAATCCGAGAGTTGTCTACGAGTTGGGGATATGGCCAGGTCCTGGGCTACCACACCCTTGAGGACAGTTGGCAAAAGGCGAGCGGTAAGAGTGGAGCACAGTTGCTTCAGGATCTCCAATCGTCTGACCCAACTACGCAAATTAATACAGTGGGTAGCTACGTTGCTCACGGAGAGGATTCACGCGGCATTTCTGGAGGGGTAGCCTCAGCTATGCGGGGTCCTAATCCTTATGAGGCCACGGCTCGTGCCCACAACGGTGGGACATGGAAGAAGATGAATCCTCACTACGCAAATAACTTGCGCACCTTCAAACACCAGCATGACCGGCACACAGCACCAGAAAGAACTGCTGAAGCCCGGCACGCATTCCTGGTACCTCCACTGGCTGCTGGAGGCCAGCTACTGGCTGCCCACCAGATGGCATATCAGGCTGCCAATCAGCAAATCCATCAGGCTCTACGCTTCGATTTGCAAGTGCCCTTGCCAGTCCGCTCAGCCGAACTCGAACAAGACTGATACCAACGTTCACTTTATCTTGTGGAGTTTTTTATGCACATCAAATCGACACTAGCAACAGCGCTCTTAGCCGCAACTCTTATCAACCTTGATCAGTGGCTGCATCCAGATGCTGCCCACGCAGTTTTCTTTCAAGTGGCTGAGGCCTGGCTGACAGGCATCTTCACGACCACTGGTAATGCTGCTGCTGCTACGGGTGTTACTTTAACGATCAACATTATCAGAGCCATCCTGCTCATTTGGATCGCTTTAGGGATCGTGCGTACTGTTCAGGCGGCCCGCAACGACGAGGACGATACACTACTGCAAGTGTAAGGGTGCTCGTACTCTGACAAGAAATGCATCTTCGTGCGGGACCATTCCTCCAACAAGATTACAACAATAAACTTGCCAAAACACTTTTGAGCTCAGGCTTTATTCTTTAACCTTCGAAGCTCTTTTTAAATAAAGATTACAAAAAAAGGTAGATGTATGATGCTATAAACTATCTAAAATCTTGTATTTGAGAGGTAGGAAGCTCAATCAGTAGATCTCTATAAGTAATCTCAAAGGAAGTATTTAAGGGCGGCTACCAAAGAGTCTTAGGATTTTGTAAAGGTGCGCATATACTTACTTCGAATCGAGCAGATATTGCTACCTTTTGTTCTTTAAATTGTCACCATAGGCTCACGGCTTTGTAAACTTCAACGACTTCATTGCATGAGGTACAGTTTCTAGAAATTAGCCACTCTGCCCCATGGACCCCGAAATCCGTAAACACCTCAAATGGGTCGAGCTGTTCCGTCTCACAGGCTCGGCCTCCCTCGTCTGCCTCCGCTGCGGCATCTCCCCTCCCACCCGCCTTAAGTGGGTCCGCCGCTATGAACAGTTCGGACTCGAGGGCTTGCGACCCCAAAGCCGCAGGCCCAAAACCTCTCCCCACTTCAAGCTCACCGATGAGGTGCTGGTCTGGATACTTGAACTGCGCAACCAACGCTTCGGGCATCGCCGTA
>JACMIX010000021.1 GCA_014380935.1 Gloeobacterales cyanobacterium ES-bin-141
GGCTAGGTATCGATTTTCTATTCAAGCTACTCTACAGGTTGGCAACTCCCTGGGCTGTTGATGAGTCCAAGTGACGAGCGGATGCGATTGCTCAGCTAGCGCCAGGATCAATACACGGCAATCTTATTCGTCCCAACCCAGGGCAAGGGCAACCGTTCGCATGTCTTTGTCCCCCCGGCCCGAGCAGTTGATGACCACGATCTTGTCGGACCCCAGTTGGGGTACGAGAGTACCCAGGTATGCGAAGGCATGGGCCGTCTCCAGCGCGGGAATAATACCCTCCAGGGCACTAACCTGCCGAAGCGCGTCGAGGGCCTCGCTGTCAGTAATGCTGTAGTACTCGGCCCGACCAATATCTTTCAGGTGGCTGTGCTCGGGACCTACTCCCGGATAGTCGAGGCCCGCGCTGATCGAATGCGCTTCTTGGACCTGGCCTTCGGCGTTTTGAAGCAAATAGCTCATCGCACCGTGCAGAACCCCTATGCGTCCAGAAGTAAGCGTCGCTGCGTGCCGTCCCGAGTCGATGCCCTCCCCGGCGGCCTCAATGCCGATTAGCCGAACGTCAACCTCATCGACGAAATCGTGAAATAGACCGATTGCGTTGGAGCCGCCACCCACACAGGCAAGCAACACATCCGGCAAGCGCCCGAAGTGGTCTAGCGACTGGGTGCGGGTTTCCCTGCCGATGACTGCCTGAAACTCACGTACCAGTGCTGGATAGGGATGAGGCCCGGCAGCTGAGCCCAGGATGTAGTGCGTAGTTTCGACATTGGTGACCCAATCGCGGATCGCCTCAGAAGTTGCGTCCTTAAGAGTGCCCGAGCCGGAGTGGACCGGGTGGACGTGAGCACCCAGGAGCTTCATGCGATGGACATTGAGCTTCTGGCGCTCAATGTCCTGTACACCCATATAGATAATGCACTCAAGTCCGAATCGAGCACAGACTGTCGCCGTCGCCACACCGTGCTGGCCCGCACCGGTCTCAGCAATGATACGGCGTTTGCCCATACGTATAGCCAGTAGGATCTGGCCGAGGGCGTTGTTGATCTTGTGAGCACCTGTGTGGTTGAGATCCTCACGCTTGAGGTAGATAGCAGCACCGCCATGGTGGGCCGTAAGGCGTTCGGCAAAGTAGAGCGGTGTGGGACGTCCGACAAAATTACGCAAGTAGCCTTCGAGTTCGAGCCGAAAATCGGTGTCCTGGTGCCAGTGCCTGAAGGCGGTATCGAGTTCGGCCAGGGCTCCCATGAGGGTCTCCGGTACGTACTGGCCACCAAAGCGGCCAAAGCGGCCCCGCTCATCGGGAAGACTACTCAAACTAGAAGGCGCAACGAAAGTCATGGCAGAGTTCTCAGTATTGCTCAAAGATATCTCAGGGCAGTTCAACTGACATGGGCTTGGCGATGTGCGGGAGGCCCCAACCCAGTTTTTCACGCAGCAACTCAAAAAACTCCGCCGGTTGTAGGCGGACGAGACGGGCTCTAAAGCGCGAACGCCGAATACGCACCTGATCACCGGGCAACACGTAGCAGCCGGAATTACCGTCCACCGAGAGGATCAGGTGGTGGTGGTTAGAGGGCGGATAGAGCACGATCGACTCGGTATCGGCGAAGACGAGTCCCCGTGAGGCGAGCGAGTGTGGGCAGATAGGGATGAGTTGCAGGACCTGCACATCCGGTGTAATCACCGGCCCACCTGCGGCCAGGGCATAAGCGGTCGAGCCGGTCGGAGTGGCGATGATCACGCCGTCAGCGGCAATATCAACTGGGTTGTGGCGGCCGATGGTGATTTCGAAGTGGCACATGCCCGTGAAAGGCTCTTTATGGAACACCGCCTCGTTCAGAGCTAGGGCTTCCCACAGCAACCGCTCCTCCCGAAAGACCCGCACCTCGAGCATGGTGCGGTCTTCGAGCAGGTACTGGCCGCTCAGCACCCTATCCACTGCTGTGTGAACCTGACTTAGATAAGTCTCAGTCAGAAAACCCATGTGTCCGGTGTTGATGGCGAGTAGCGGAATGTCGAAGGGCGCGACCTGGCGGGCGGCAGCGAGGACCGTGCCGTCTCCTCCCAGCACGATGGCAAATTGCATGGCTTCATCGAAGCCCTCGGCGGCAAGTCGGTCGATAGGTGTGTGACAGATGGGACTGTCAAGTTGCGGGAAGCCCAGGACGCCCCCCCAACCAGTGCATTTGTAGGCACGGATACCTGCTGCTACGAGCCGTTCTGCCAACTCGGCGGCTGAACGGACAGCGGCTGGTTTGAGGTCGTTGTAGATGATACCGACTTTGAGGACTGCTCCCATAGTGATCACTATCCCGGCTCGCCAGCGTGGTAAGAACTGCGGACCAGAGGGCCAGAGCGCACATGCTCGAAGCCGAGATCGCGGGCAATGCTGCCCAGATGGTCAAACTCCTCGGGTGTCCAGTACTTCTGGACACTCAGGTGCTCATGGGAGGGTTGCAGGTATTGACCGATGGTGAGCCGGTCACAACCCACTGAGCGCAAATCCTGCATCGTCTCGATGACCTCACTCTCGCACTCACCGTGGCCGAGCATCAGACCTGATTTGGTTAAGATAGCCGGGTCGAGATGCTTGACAATTCGCAATACATCAAGACTACGTTCGTAGGTGGCGCTACGGCGGGCGTACTTTTGCAGGCGGCGAACGGTTTCGATGTTGTGGTTAAAGCAGACGGGCTGCGCTGCGACCACCTGCGCGATGCAATCTTGATCGCCGCGGAAGTCCGGCGTGAGTACTTCCACCTGAGTGTGCGGGTTGCGGGTGCGGATCTGCTCGATAGTTTCCACGAACCAACCTGCGCCCTGATCTGGCAGGTCGTCACGGGCGACGGAGGTGAGCACCACGTACTTCAGACCAAGCAGGGCCACGGATTCGGCAACCTTGCGGGGTTCGGCGGGGTCAAGCGGGAGAGCTTTGCCGCTTGCGACTTGGCAGAAGCCGCAGGCGCGTGTACAGACCGGTCCCATCAACAGGAAAGTAGCGGTCTTCTGTGAGTAGCACTCGGCGCGATTGGGGCAACGGCCTTCTTCGCAGATCGTGTGGATGCCGCGCTGCTTGATAATTTTTTCGACCGTCGAGACCTGGGAAGCAGTACCGATTGAACGGCGTACCCACTCCGGCAGGCGGGCAGCA
>JACMIX010000165.1 GCA_014380935.1 Gloeobacterales cyanobacterium ES-bin-141
GAGGCTTTCCGCGACATTCAGATTTCGGTACAGCGTCTGACCGAGGCAGTGGCCACCCAGGTGAGTGCCTACCGTCGTGCCCAGCAGCTTTACCAGCAGAAGGTCAAAGAGTACGAGACCTTCGAGCGCCAGGCCCTCACCGCCAAACAGCAGGGGCGCACCGAACTTGCCCGCCAGGCCCTTTCCAAGGCGCTGACCATCGAACAGATTTTGCCCGAGTTACAAGAGCGGGTCCAGAAGGCTGAAGCCTATGCAAACGCTGCCCGCGCTCGTCTTGAAAAAGAGCAGTTGCAGCTTGAAGAGTACAAGTCGCGCCTGCAAAACATGAAAGATCTCAACGAGATCAACAATGCCCTCGCGACGATGGCTCAGGTAAGCGATCAATACAACATCGACTCGGCCCGCACGCAGTTCGAAGAAGCGTCGGGTGCTGTTCAGCGCAAAAAGTTTCAGGTCGAGGCCCTCAACGAGCTGAGTGAAAACCCCGGTGAGAAAGTCGAACAAGAACTCAAGCAGCTCTCACTCGATGCCGAGCTTGACCGCCGCCTGGGTCTACTCGGAGATCCGGCCAATCCGCCTCTGAAGCTCCCAGAGCGCCAGACCGAAAACGAAAATTGAAGTCTAATAGAAACTGCTCTTGATCTCAGGCTCCAGCGGGATACAGGCAGCGCTAGCATCCAAGTCCCAATCAGCAGTACAAAGTTGTGCCGCTCATAGCGGGTGTCTGGTCTCGAGTGCAATGAGATCAGAGGCCATTGCCCTTGTAATTGGCGTCCACCCAGCAACGCGGCAACGGTTCACCTGAAGGAAATATCAGGTCGGTCTTTTTGAAAGATTCGGTGTTTTGCTCTTCCTGTCCGGCCTGGTCGCGGCCTTTGACACTTTCCTGCACCGGGTTTACCAACGCATCGACATCGGTTACCTCGATAAGATCTTCGGTCGCTCTGCTCTTCAAAAGCACGTCATTTCCCCCGGTAAGACGAATTCATTAACACCCAGGACAACGAGTCAGGACATGCCCACTCCGATAGATTTGCTCTACCGGGTGACCTGGCAAGCTTCGTTACTATTGCCTTCGAGAGTGCTCAAGGGGTCGCCCACGACGATGTCGCGCCAGTTGACGAAGCGCGAAGCGCTATAAAAAGCAGTTGCCAGATTGATACCGCACAGGTAAGCCGGAAGCAATACCGAGGGTGAGGCGACCGAGTCGAGGAAAGGCTCGTCGCTATAACCTTTTACCCCGGTCACCCCCTGGCGAATCAAGTCGGCTACCAGCGATTGGCCGCCACGGGTTGGTAAAAAAGTGCGGGCACTGGTGGAGACGGCTGTCTCGGCGATGGCACCCGGACGAAAGGTCAGGCCTGTGTAGTTGAAGGGATTAAAAGCCGGATCGTTGCTGCCCCAGCTGACGTAGGCAATCAGCCGTGTGCCTGTGGGAAAGGTGTTGGGGGGCGCCACCAGAACGCTCAGGTCTTTAAAGCTCTTGAGCACTTCGGCTAGAGCCAGTTGGTCCTGGTTAAAGTCCTCGACCCGCAGCCCACCGTAGGCTGGGTTGGCCGGACAGCTGCCCCCCGACTGCGGAGTGCAGCGGCTCATATCGAGAAAGCCAATTGGTTGTGGGCGACCGGAAACATTGTTGCTGCCGCTCGGGTCGATGAGCACTCCGCCGCCCAGAAAGTGTGGAGCAACCCCGAGGTCGATCAGGCTCCGGACCTCCGCTTCCTGGTAGCCATCGAGCCGGGTCACCAGGTAGCCGCCAAAATTGGCGTGCTCGAATGGGAAACGCTGTTGCCAGTAGAGGTTGGGAGTGACAACCCCCTGCACCTCGTTATTCGGCGGTCGGCGAATGGCCAGGGAGGCACTCCGGTAGTCGAGCGCCGCAAGGGTACTGTCGACCGATTGGGTCTGCCGATAGTTGGGGTCGGTATCGAGCGGACGCGGTACGTCGCTAACCCGAATCGGGACGCCCTTGGTCAGTACGATGTAGCGGCTGGAGCGGGCACGGGCAAAATCGCGGACTGGCGCTTCGATCGATGCCTGGTACTGCGCGTAGGCAATCGACTCGTTGGCCGCATTGAGCGCACTGTCGGGGACACGAATACTCAACAGGTTCTCGACCGGGATCTTGCGCTTGCTCAAGTAGTAGCGCGCAATCGACTGAGAGGCGGCGCTATTCAGATTTTGAACGACCATCACCCGGTTGCGTTCGTCGGGGGGAGCGGGTGGTGCCGCGGTGCAGGCTGTCGAGAACAAGACAATCGCCAGAAGCAAGCCAGAAATGTACAAGAACTTCTTCACGCGCCCACCGAACCCAGGTCTGACTACCGCATCCTAGCCGTGTACTGGGGCAATATTCAGCACAATGTCTTGACAGGACGGACTGACGGCTATAAATTAAGAATTATTGCAAGACATAAAGTTTCCAATCAGGTCTCGCCATGCAACCCTTGAACGAGCGGTCCTTCGATATCCAGGAATTGAAAGAGTATTTCTTCTGCGACCGCCAGCCCGTCGAAGAGTTCGAC
>JACMIX010000166.1 GCA_014380935.1 Gloeobacterales cyanobacterium ES-bin-141
GCAGCCGATAAAAAGCCCGGCGAGATCTCAGGCGGCATGCGCCAGCGCGTCGGGATTGCCCGTGCCCTCTCAACGCGTCCCAAGGTATTGCTGCTCGATGAACCTTTTGGTGCCCTCGACGCACTCACGCGTGGCCGCCTCCAGGAGCAGCTGCTCAAGATTTGGGAGGACAACCGCATCACGGTGATCATGATTACCCACGACGTCGAGGAGGCCCTGCTGCTCTCAGACCGGATTGTGATGATGAGCAATGGTCCCAGTGCCCGGGTGGGCGACATCATGACCGTGGAGTTGCCCCGGCCCCGCAAGCGCATGGAGGTCATTAACAATCCCAACTATTACCGCCAGCGCAATGAACTGCTCTACTACCTCAACCAGGCCAAGAAAGAAAAGGCCGCCGCCCAACTGCCGGCAAAAATCCCCGTCACGCAAGTCAGGAGCGCCTCGGGCCTTGAGAAGCAACTGGTCAACCTCGGATTCGTTCCCCTCTCCGACTGCGCTCCGCTGGTGATTGCCAGGGAAAAAGGCATGTTCGCCAAATACGGCCTGGAGGTAAACCTCGCGCGCGAACCGAGCTGGAAAGCAATCGCGTTGGGCGTGGCCGAGGACCGTCTCGATGCGGCGCAGATGGTAGCAGGCATGCCCCTGGGTCAGACACTCGGAATTGCAAACCGGCCCCCGGTCATAGTAACGACAGCGCTCACGCTCAGCCGCAACGGCAACGCCATTACCCTCGCCCGCAAGTTCTACGAGCGAGGGGTCCGCACCCGCGAAGACTTCAAGCGCTATCTGAGCGAGGACCGGACCGGCAAGCCGCACACCCTGGGCATCGTTCATCCAAGCTCGATGCACAACCTGTTGTTGCGCTACTGGCTTGCCGGGGCGAACATCGACCCTGACCGGGATGTCAATCTAGTCGTCATCTCACCGCCGCAGATGGTCGCGAACCTGCAAGCAGGCAACATCGACGGCTTCTGTACCGGGGAACCTTGGAACTCCCGCGCCATCCATGAGGGTCTCGGTTTTGTACCCGCGACCGACCTTGACATCTGGCCCGCGCACCCCGAAAAGGTACTCGGGATGAAGGAAAGCTGGCTCGAAGCCCATCCGAAGACGGCTCTCGCCCTGGTCAAAGCGTTGCTTGAAGCCTGTCGCTACTGTGACCTGCCTGAGAACCGTGAAGAGGTCATCCGTCTCATTTCCCAAAAAGCCTACGTCAACGCGGACCCCATCTACAGCGCGCTCGGTCTCTCGGGCAACTACGACTACGGTTTCGGGCGCACAGCACAGGTGCCGGACTTCAATATCTTCTTCAAAAACCACGCCAACTACAGTTTCAGGACCGAGAAGCTCTGGATTCTCACCCAGATGGCCCGCTGGGGTCTGATACCCTTCCCGGAGAACTGGCAGGAGGTACTTGGACGGGTCTATCGTACTGACCTGCACCACGAAGCCTGCAAAGAGCTGGGTATCTCTCTACCCGAGACCGACGAGCGCATCCTGGTCTTACCCGACGGCTCGACTCTCGACCCGGCTAACCCGGTTGCCTATCTTGACGGGTTCGCCCTCAAAAGAGAGATCAGGTTCACCGAGGCAAAACTGCAGCGTTCATTGAGCATCGTATAGGAGCGCGTGTCATGTCTCAACCTCAACCGTTTCTGGAACTGAGCGGCATCACCAAGGTCTTCCCCACACCCAAGGGTCCCTTTGTCGCGCTCAAAGATATTTTTCTCAAAATCAACGAAGGCGAGTTCGTTTGCCTGCTGGGCCACTCCGGTTGCGGTAAGTCTACCCTGCTCAACATGGTGGCGGGTTTGAGCCAGGCTACTCAGGGCGGGGTGATCCTGGACGGTAAGCAGGTCGATGAGCCCGGTCCCGACCGCATGGTGGTGTTTCAAAACTACTCGCTGCTGCCCTGGTTGAGCGCTTACGACAATGTGCACCTGGCCGTGCAGGCGGCCCTGCCAAAACTCTCCGAAGCAGAAAGACGCGAAGTGACCCTGCAACACATCGAGATGGTCGGTCTCACAGCCAACGCCTACAAACGCCCC
>JACMIX010000167.1 GCA_014380935.1 Gloeobacterales cyanobacterium ES-bin-141
CAACCGACAACTCGGCTCTAAACGTCACCGAGTCCTACAGCCTGAGCGTCATTCGTGGCAATAAAGGTCAGGCTGTGACCAATGCTGCCACAGGCGCAAACACATTCGCCAAGCCAGTTGACAACATTGGCAACAAGTCCATCCCGGACTATCCGGGATACGCCGCCTCCTTCAAGTACAACATCAATATTCCTGGTTGCGGTACCCAGGGCCGTATGTTCGTCGGTCAGCGCAAGGACCCCTTCGTCGTCAACCTGGGCGAGGTCTTTGACCTGGTAAACGTCACCGATCCCTTTGGTGCTGTCAATGCCGAAGCGGACGATCTAGCTGACAAGAACGTCACTTCGCTAATTCTAGAGGTGCCGATCAGCTGTCTGACAGCCGGGGGTGAGCCGGTCATCGGCGCTTGGACGAGTGCAAACACTCTTGCTGCCAACGGGGCTCCCGTTCAGCGTTCGCGCCTGGCCAATCCGCTGGTCAACGAGTTGCTCATCGGTCTCAAGGACAAAGATACCTTCAGTGGCAGTAATCCCCAGGACGACACTCAGTTTGTGGACTACATCACCAACCCCACCCTGCCCGAGATCATCGAACTGCTGTTCTTTGATGCCGGAGTCCGGGCACCAAACGTCTTCCCGCGTTCGGATCTCTACGCCATCTTCGCCACGGGCGTGAGCGGTGTGAACAAGCCCGCCAAATTGACCGCTGCCTCTGAACTGATGCGGCTGAATACGAGTACTCCTGCCAAGGCAGCCGGTGCTCAGAATAACCTCGGTGTCATCGCGGGTGACGTCGCGGGCTACCCCAATGGCCGTCGCCCCGGCGACGACGTCGTGGACATCTCGCTGCGGGCCGCCATGGGCGTATTGCTGCCGCCGGATCAAGCACCCTCCGGGCAATTGCCTTTCACGGACGGCGCTTTCGTGGACGCGAGCTTCTTCGCGCAGACCTTCCCGTATCTGAGGACGCCTATCCCCGGATCGCCTAACAACACGCCCTAGGACACAGCCTTAGCGTGATGAAGGCAGGCCGACACTAGGTTGGCCTGCCTTTGGGCGCTTATGCAATTTAGCCAGGTAGCACTTCCATGCCTCTAGAACACCGTTATGCTCCGCGCCTGATTGTACTCATCGCACTGTTGGCGTTCTGGCCGGAGCGTGCGCTGGCTACTCCCTTCGTTCCCAAAAGCGATGGGCAGATCCTTGAGCGCCTGCGCACCACGCCCGCCGATCCCGAAGCCCGCGAGTTGCGCACCTTGCACGCAGAACTTGCCCGCTCACCTCAGAACCTACCCGTGGCCCTGAACCTGGCCAGACGCTACATCGAGCGGGGCCGCACAGAAGCCGATCCGCGCTACAACGGCTATGCCCAGGCCGCTTTGAAGCCATGGTGGGACCAGGCGAAACCTCCTGCGACCGTCCTTGTCCTCCGCGCCACGCTTCGCCAGAGCAGCCACGATTTCAAGGGTGCCCTGAGCGATCTGGACCAGGCCATCGAGGCCTCACCGCGCGACTCTCAGGCCTGGGTCACGCGGGCCTCGGTCCGTCAGGTGCTCGGAGATTACGAGCGGGCCAAACGCGATTGCCTGCCTCTGCTGCAACTGTCCACCCAACTGGTGGGTGTCACCTGCTTGAGTAGTATTGCCAGTCTTAACGGTCAGGCAACTCGGAGTTATAGCTTGCTCGAACGTGTGCTCACCGGGTCTCCCAACGCCACCGTGACCGAAAAGCTCTGGGCAAGGACGGTGCTTGCGGAGATTGCCGTGCGTACGGGCAATGCCGCTGCCGAGACGCATTTTCAGCAGGCGATGGCCCTTGGAGCCGACACCTACCTGCTCGGAGCCTATGCCGACTTTTTGCTCGACCAGGGTAGGCCTCGGGAAGTGGTCAAACTCCTCCAAGACCAGACCCGCATAGATGCGTTGCTGCTACGGCTCGCGCTTGCGGAGCAAGCCCTGGGTTTACCTGCCTTCGAGACACACAGGACGGACCTCGCAGCCCGCTTTGAGGCAAGTCGCCTCCGAAAAGACGTTGTCCATCGTCGAGAGGAGGCACGCTTTGCACTCGAACTGCTCAAGCAGCCCCAAGTGGCGCTTGAACTTGCCCGCGCCAACTGGGCCGTCCAGCACGAGCCCGCCGACGCGCGCCTCCTGCTTACGGCGGCCCGAGCAGCCGGCGCTCCAGAGGCGGCTCGTCCCGTGCTCGACTGGCTCACGCAGACCCGGCTTGAAGATGTGCAACTGGCAAAACTCAGCAAGCCCGGAGGTCAAGTATGAGACGTACTATCCTGCTTTGCCTGTATCTGTGTCTGCTGGCGTTCCCTGCCGGTGCTCACAAGCCCAGTGACAGCTATCTAAACTTGCGTGTCGAAGGCACACGCGTGCTGGGGCAATGGGACATTGCCCTGCGGGACCTCGATTACGCCATGGGTCTGGACGGCAATGGTGATGGGGCTATCACCTGGGGTGAGTTGCGTGCCCGCGAGACCGAGGTGACCGCCTATGCGATGCCCCGACTCAAGCTGCGCTCGGATGGTCTGGAGTGTACACCTCGTCCGACTGGCTACCTGGTTGACAACCATACCGACGGTGCTTACGCGGTGCTGCGCTTTGCCGCGGATTGTGCAATGGCACCAGGTGTCGTGGAAGTAAACTACAACCTGTTTTTTGATCTCGATCCCCAACACCGTGGTCTGTTGCGTTTTGAGTCCGCGGGCAAGACACGGACTGCCATCTTCAGTCCCGCTCAGACCAGTCAGCGCCTCGAGCCCGAGGGTGGCAACCCATTTGCGCAATTCCTCGAATTTGGGCGTGAGGGTGTCTGGCATATCTGGATTGGTTTTGACCACATCTTGTTTTTGCTCACCTTGCTGCTGCCGGCAGTCCTCGAGCGCCGGGACGGGCAGTGGAAGATGGTTAACGAGTTTCGTCCGGCCCTCGTCAATGTGCTCAAGATTGTCACGGCGTTCACCGTGGCTCACTCGATTACCCTGACCCTCGCGACCCTGGGCGTGGTGCAGCTGAGTTCGCGCTGGGTGGAGTCGGCAATTGCGGTTTCGGTCATCCTGGCTGCCCTGAACAACCTGTACCCGCTCGTCACCAAAAAGCTCTGGATAATCGCGTTCGCCTTCGGTCTCATCCACGGTTTCGGTTTCGCCAGTGTACTTGCCGACCTGGACTTGCCTCAGCAGGCTCTATTGCTCGCCCTGGTCGGTTTCAACCTGGGTGTGGAAGTGGGGCAGCTTGCCATTGTTTGCGCCTTTTTCCCCCTGGCCTTCTGGTTGCGGGACTCCTGGTTTTACCGCAAAGCCGCGCTGGTGGGCGGGTCTGTCCTGGTTGCGGTCGTGGGATCGGTGTGGCTCGCGGAGCGGCTGTTCGACTTGAGAGTGCTTGCCTTTTGATGCGAGCGACGAGGTAATATACACTTGCCGCGAGCTAACGGAAGAGTATGATTCAGCATTGTCAAAATTGGGTTCCGTCAGGTCGGGTAAGACGCTTCAAACTGCCCGCGAAGATATGGGGTTTGACCTTGATGCTCGCTGTGAGCTTGTTTGCCGGCTGCTTCGAGCGCGTAGCCGCAACAGAGCCCCCGGCGAGTCAAACGGCGCTCCCATCGGCAAGTTTCATCAACAAAGTCTGGAAAGTAGGCGAGCCCTCCAGTATCCCACCGGGCATGTTGTATATCTTCTTGTCAGAAGGAACCCTGGTCATGGCTTCACCCAACAGTAGGCCTGCATTCGGAAAGTGGAAGTCCGAGGGCGGCACATTGACGACCATGATCGAAGAGGGTATTCCCTACAAGGTAAACGTGGTCAAGCTCAGTGATGACGAATTCAAGATTACGCTCATCAACCCCGGCAAGCCGACAGAGCTTACATTGGTTCCGGCCGAGTGACCATCTTGGGTGACTCCCATGGGGTGAATTCCCCGATTGCCCTTAAGATGTCTTCAATCTGAAACCCATACGCCCATGCAACTTGGATGGCTTGACTGGACGATTATTGTTGCCTATCTTCTGATCAATCTGCTCATTGGTTTGTGGTATACCAAGCGGGCAAGTAAGAGCCTGAGTGAATTCTTCGTCTCGGGGCGCGATGCGCCCTGGTGGCTGGTCGGGACCTCGATGGTGGCCACGACCTTTGCGGCGGATACACCCCTCGCGGTGACCGGGCTTGTGATCAAGAACGGGATTGCAGGCAACTGGTTCTGGTGGAGTTCGCTGATGAGCGGCATGCTCACCGTGTTCTTCTTTGCCCGCCTCTGGTACCGGGCGCGCATCCTTACGGACGTCGAATTTACCGAGTTGCGCTACGGCGGGCGTCCGGCGGCGGTGCTGCGGGGATTCCGGGGTCTCTACATGGGGATTGCCATCAACTCGATCATCATGGGCTGGGTCACCCTGGCCATGACCAAGATCCTGGGGTTGACGCTGGGGATCAACGAATGGGTGGCGGTGTTCCTGTGCCTGGGGCTTACCGCCTTCTATACCGTGCTCTCTGGAATGTGGGGGCTCCTGGTCACTGACGCTTTTCAGTTTGTGCTTAAGATGACCGGCTGTGTTGCCCTGGCGATCTTCGCTGTCAACCGTGTGGGGGGCATCGATGGCCTCAAGGCTGGCCTCGAAACCAACTATGGGACGTCGGAGAAAATTCTCGCCTTCACCCCGACTCTGGACTCTCCCTGGATGCCCATCGGGTTGTTCCTGGTTTATATCGGCATGAACTGGTGGGCTTCCTGGTCGCCCGGTGCCGAGCCGGGTGGTGGCGGCTACGTGGTGCAGCGGATTTTCAGTGCCCGCAGTGAAAAGGACTCACTGCTGGCAACGCTCTGGTTCAACATTGCCCACTATGCCCTCAGACCCTGGCCGTGGATTGTGGTGGCTCTATGCGCCATGGTGCTCTACCCCCAACTGGCCGACCCCCAGCTGATCGCCTCCAAGCAGGTAGATCCGGAGGAGGGTTTCGTCATGGTGATGATCGAGGTGTTGCCACCGGTCTGGCGGGGTTTCATGCTGGCGGCCTTTGCCGCCGCCTACATGTCGACGATCTCGACCCATCTCAACTGGGGAGCCTCTTATCTCATCAATGACTTCTACAAGCGCTTCTTACAGACCGATCGCACTGAGGCACACTACGTCTGGGCCTCTCGGGTGGCAACGGTGCTGGTGATGGTGCTCGCAGCTGTTGTCAGTGTCAATCTCACCTCGATCGAAGGGGCCTGGAAGTTGCTTCTCGCCATTGGTGCTGGCACTGGTCCTGTCTACCTGCTGCGCTGGTACTGGTGGCGGATCAATGCCTGGTCCGAGGTCTCGGCGATGCTGGGCGCTTTCTTGGTCACTTTCCTCGTCCAGGGTGTATTCAACGTCAACATCGATAGCACTGATGGCTTCATCCAGTCGATGCTCATTACCGTGCTCATCACAACGGTCATCTGGGTCACGGTCACTTTTCTTACCCAACCCGAATCGGACACAGTCCTGGAGGGCTTCTATCAGCGGGTGCGGCCGGAGGGTCCGGGCTGGCAGCACGTTGCCACTCGCCTGGGACTCGAAGCTCCGAACACCCTCTGGAACTCTGCCCTCAACTGGATCTGCGGGGTTGTGCTCGTCTACTGCACCCTCTTCTCGGTGGGCAAGTTCCTCTTCGGCGACTGGCTCGCGGGTAGCCTCTTCCTCGCCGGGGCCGTGGTTTCTGGGGTAGTCCTGCTGCGCACCTTCAGCGGCTTCAATACCGGCGACAGCGAAGCAGACCCTCTCTTACTCGACATCGCCAAGGATACTAAGTAGCCACGTAGACTCTTTACCTTGAGTGCCGAGTGCTTGCAGGGCTGCAGTGCGGTTGGCTATACAAAGGAGGTTTCAGGGGACCAACCCTATCTAGATGCCGTTCATGCTCTAGAGCACAACTTGCGCGAACGGCATACGATAAAATTAAGCATGACTATTCAGGCTAGGCCTCTATGACGCAGTACTCGGGTCGAGTACCTGAGGGCCATCAGCCCAGCAATGCTGATCCGTTTTCAGTCGTTGGAATTGGTGCTTCGGCGGGTGGATTAGAAGCCTTTACCCAGTTACTCACTCACCTGCCAGACAACACCGGCATGGCGTTTGTGTTGGTTCAACACCTGGACCCGAGCCACCGGAGCCTGCTTGCCGAGTTGCTTTCGAGGACGACGAGGATGCCGGTCGTCGAGGTCGAGGACGGGATGGTCCTCGAAGTGAACCGGGTTTATGTGATTCCGCCTAATTCCCGGATGACTCTATCTCGTGGGGCGCTGCAACTTGCGCCCCGCGAGAAAATCCAGGGCCTGCACCTGCCAATTGACGCCTTCTTTTGCTCAATAGCCAGCCTGGGCAGCCGGGCAGTTGGCGTTGTTCTATCGGGAGGCGATGGCGACGGTGCTCTGGGACTGGAGGAGATCAAGGCGGCCGGGGGAATTACTTTTGCCCAGTGCGAGGAATCGGCTCGGTTCAGCGACATGCCGCACCGGGCGGCCGCTACCGGTCAGGTAGACTTCATCCTGCCTCCCCGGGCGATCGCCGAGGAGCTCGTCAAAATCAGTCGTCATCCCTACATACTCTCGGCCCAGACCAAGGGCGAAGATGCTCTGCCGGCTATTTTTGCGTTGCTACGGGCGAGCACTGGAGCCGACTTCACCCACTACAAGCGCACTACCTTGATGCGGCGGCTGATGCGGCGGCTGGTTTTACACAAGCTGGACCACCTGGCGGACTATGTTCGTTACCTTCAGGACCACCCTGGCGAGGTGCAGGCACTATACGAGGAAATTCTGATCTCGGTCACCAGTTTCTTCCGGGATTCCGATGCCTTCGACGCCCTCAAAGAACACGTTTTTGCGGCTATTCAAAACAAGTCATCCGAACCCATCCGGATCTGGGTGCCGGGATGCGCAACTGGCGAGGAAGTCTACTCCCTTGCTATCTGCTTGCTCGAGTTCGGAGGACAGTCGAGCAAACTCCTGGTCCAGTTCTTCGGTACCGATATCAGTGATAGTGCAATCGAGAAGGCACGCGCGGGTATCTACAGTGAAGGCGCGGTAGCGAATGTCTCACCCACTCGCCTTCGACAATTTTTTGTGCAGGCGGAGGGCGGCTATCAGATCAGCAAGTCGGTACGCGAGTTGTGTGTCTTCGCCAGACAGAACCTGACGAGCGACCCCCCTTTTTCCAACCTGGATCTGATCAGCTGCCGCAATGTACTCATTTATCTGGAAGCCGCGCTTCAACAGCGGGTGCTGCCGATCTTCCATTACAGCCTCAAGCCTACGGGCTTCTTGATGTTGGGCACATCAGAGAGCACGGGAGAATCGGACTTGTTTGTCGCGGTGAACAAGAAGCACAAGATATACGCCCGAACGGCAGTCCCCAGTCGCCTGAGCTTCGACTTCATGACCCATAACCATCTGGACAGGGTCAGGCGCGCCGAGTCCTCCGGTGAGGCCGCTTGGGCCGGTTCGAGCATCCTTCAGCAAGCCGACAGGATTGTCCTGAGACGCTATGTCCCGGTTGGTGTACTGACCAATGACCGGCTCGACATCCTGCAATTTCGCGGCGAGACCGGTGCCTACTTGCGGCCTGCCCCGGGAGAACCGAGCTTCAACTTGCTGAAGATGGCCAGGCCGGGCTTGTTGCCCGAACTGCACACCGCCATCTATCAGGCCAAGAACAGGGACGGAGCGGTGCAGAAAAAGGGTCTGCGGATCGAGGGCAGCAGTGAGTCCGGCGAAATTCAGATCGAGGTCATCCCTTTCAAGGTTCCCCCTGCCCAGGAGCGCTATTTCCTGGTTCTCTTCGAACCGATCACACCTGTGCTGCGTCCCACGGGAGAAGCCCGCGATCAGCACGCAGGACCGGACCGGCAGCAGGAACTGGCAGCGCTTGAACAGGAACTGGCCGACACTCAGGCTTATTTGCAATCAACTATTAAGGAGCAGGACTACACCAACCAGTCCCTCACGACGGCCAACGAGGAAATCTTATCGAGCAACGAGGAGTTGCAGAGTACCAACGAGGAGCTACAAACCGCCAAAGAGGAGATCCAGTCGGCCAACGAAGAATTGCAGACAACCAACGAAGAACTTTACAGCCGCAACCTCGAAGCCCGCCAGATCAATAACGACTTGCTGAACGTACTCAGCAACGTCAACATCCCAATCTTGATGCTGACCGACGACCTGCGCATTCGGCGCTTCACACCGGCCGCCCAGAGGATTTTCAATCTGATTGCAACCGACGTGGGGCGGCCGCTCAGCGACATCCGGCTCAGCCTCCTGGCCCCCGATCTGGAGGCATCGATCCTGGCTGTAATCGATACACTCACCCCCGCAGAACGAGAAGTGCAGGACCTGGAGGGTTGCTGGTACCTGTTGCGCATCCGGCCCTACCGAACGCTCGACAATCAAATCGATGGCGTGGTGTTGGCGATGGTGGATATCGATGCTCTCAAGCGCAGTGCACAGTTACTCGAATCAGCCCGTCTCTACGCCGAGAGCATTGTGGAGACAGTCCCGGGACCGCTAGTAGTACTCAATTCCGACCTGCGGGTGAGAACGGCGAACCGGGCGTTCTATCAAACGTTCGAGACTTCATCGGCGCAGATCGAGGGGCAACTGCTCTTCGAATTGGCTGGTGGACAGTGGAACATCCCGGCGCTGCGCCTAATGCTCGAAAATCTACTGAGCACCAATATCCAGCTCCAGAACTACGAAGTTGAGCACGACTTCGAAATTGGTCGCAGGGTCATACTGCTCAATGCCCAGGAGATTCTGGAAGCTGAGGGGGAGCGCTTGATTTTGTTGGCTCTCGAAGACATCACCAGGCACAAGCAGGTGGAGGCAAGCCAGCGCAGAGCCCTGGAGAAAGAGCACGAACTCTACGAAATGAAATCGCGCTTGATCGCGATGGCCTCTCATGAATTTCGTACTCCCCTGAGTACGATCATGCTCTCAACCCAGCTGCTTGGCAGCGACAGCTCCCAGTCGGCTCAAAAACGCCTCAAACATCAACAGCGCATCGAGAAGGCGGTCGAGCAGATGACGGACCTTCTAGACGGCATCTTGAACATTGGCCAGGCTGAGTCGAAGGAGATCCAGGTCCAGCGATCGTGGCTGGATCTCGGAAGCTTCTGCGGCCAACTTGTCGAAGAGATGCAGTCTTCGCTGGGCTCGGGCCACCGGCTCGTTTTCGAGCACGACGGGCAGTGCCGGGGTATCGGTACGGACGCTGCTTTGCTCAAGCAGATCCTCACCAACCTGCTCAACAATGCGCTCAAATATTCCGCGCCGGATGGTACCGTCCGCCTGGAACTGGCCTGCCGGGACGGGCAGGCCATCTTCAAGGTCGTCGATGAAGGGATCGGCATCGCCCCTGAGGATCAAGAACGACTCTTCGAGCCCTTCTACCGAGGACAGAATGTCAGTGGTATTCCCGGCTTCGGTCTGGGTCTTGCCATCGTCAGGAGGCTAGTCGATCTGCTGGAGGGTCAGCTCAGCTTTGAAAGCCAACTTCAGCAGGGAGCCACATTCACCCTTGCACTACCCATCAAGGAGCCGACATGACTGACATCCTGGTGATTGAAGACGATACGCTTGTTCGGGAGAGCGTCATGGAAGTCCTCGAAGACAACGGTTTCGGGGTCATCGGTGCAGAGAACGGAGCGAGCGGCCTCCGTCTTGCCGAAGAGCACCTGCCGGACTTGATCCTCTGCGATATCGTTATGCCCGGCCTTGACGGCTACGCGGTCCTATCCGCCCTGTCGGGCAATCGAGCCACTCAGAGGATTCCGTTTATCTTTTTGACCGCCAGAGTCGAGAAGGTGAACTGGCGGCAGGCGATGAAAATGGGTGCAGACGATTATCTGACCAAACCCTTCACGGCCGGGGAACTGCTCGAGACAATCGCGATCCGACTCAAAAAGCACGCCCTCCGAGTCCTCCCGGACACGGCTCGAAAACCGGTGGCACAACCGGAGACTATCTTCCATTTCACTCTCAACCAGAACATCCCCTTATACCCGGATAGTTTCTGGCAGGTACGCCACGGCCTGGTGAAGCTCAGCGCCATTTTCGGCGAGGGTGAGCAGGTAGTGGTGGGGTGGGCGGTTCCGCCGATGCTCCTCGGGAGTGATTCCGTGGGACCGGAAGTTTATTGTCAGGCCGCAGCGCTGGGAAGAGTAGAACTCGCCAGGATTTCGATGCAGGAGGTAGCGACATCGACCCAGCTGGTCCCTGCCCTGCTATCTCGCCTTCAACAGAGCAATGCCCTCCTGGCTGTCTGTGGGCAACGACGGGCGAATGATCGGCTGAGGGGCCTGTTATTGTTGCTCAAACAGGATCTGGGCGAGCCCTGGGCAGGGGGTACACGACTGAAGGTGCGCTTTACCCATCAGGAGCTTGCCAATACCATTGGAGCGGCTCGCGCCACTGTCACCCTGCTGCTACGCCAGTTCAAGCAACGCGGTTGGATCGCTGTTGAACGCGATCACCGCCTGCGCATTGAGGATGCACTCTCCATCTAGGGGCGCGCCGATGTTGCTGAGCAACATTTCGAATTTTGCCAGCAGGTCAGTTGAAGACAACCGATTGCTGACAACTCCATTAATATCTAAACAACGAGCCGCCCAAGCTTCTGCTGGAATCGCTCCTTGGCTCATTCCGAGGTCGAGTCCAATGTTTGAAGCAATTTGCAATGACAACCTGTACCATTTCTCCCTTCCGGGCATGGGTGAGGCATCGTGCCTCCCCCAATTCCATCTAGAAGCTGGGTAAATTGTAGGCATTCTAACAAGAAAACTGACTACTTACTCTATGAAATATAAAAATTGGACTATCACTACACATCAGGCAAACAATGGCTTTTTGGCTATTCTTTTTGACCCCAATGGCGAGCGGCTTAAGGGACCGCTAATCTGCTTACCAAGCTCCGAACTAGCTGAATATTACGCTCAAAAGTTCATCAATTGGCAAATTAAGCTCGCAGAGCAACGCCAGACTAAATCACTTCATGCCCGCTGATTACGGTCAGAATCCCTGCTCCAGATGAGCCTTTTGAAACTGCAACCTGACTTCAGTTACCTGAAGCAATTGATACTCTACTCACAAATACTGGAACCAAAAAATGCACATACAAATAAACAATACTCTCAATACCTGTTATGGCAACTGGTGGCTCGAGGTGACTACTGATGAGCCATTCCTGTACGAATTTGGCCCCTTTCAAAGTGCGGAGGAGGCTGCGGGGGCACTCAGCAACTACGTCTCCGATCTCGCCTCGGAGGGCTGGCGAGTCATACGCCAGAAGGTTCTCCAGCAAGAACATCTCTTCAGCGATGTCGTCTCCAGGGCCAGATAGTGCACCGTTCTGAGGGGCTGATGCCATCGCACGCGATAACAATCGACTCGAAGTAAAAATAAGCAAGTACAGGTGGAAGTTGTGATTGATTCTACATCGAGTGCTCAGGTACCATCGTTTTTGCCACAGACCAGTCCGCTGCAGTGGGACAGCCTGAAACCGGTTTCTCCGTCTTCATGTCCCGG
>JACMIX010000168.1 GCA_014380935.1 Gloeobacterales cyanobacterium ES-bin-141
CATGGCTCAGGGTAGCCCCGGTGAGGCCCTGGAGTTGATTGAATGGTTCGATGCCATGCCTGCTGACCTGCTCGACGCGCTCGACGGGTGGTCTGCACAGGCAAGTAGTCTGCGCACAGCCCTTGAACTTGCCCGCCGCATCGACCATGACCTTGCATCCGAACAACAAAACCGGCTGGTCGATTACCTCCAACACGCAGCCTGGCAGCACAGACGAACGGACCTGGTACAGGCACTGGAAGCTCTGCGCCGACACCTCCAGACCTATATCTCGCCTCGTCTCGCCTGGGAGGTTGCCCTGGGCGGACTCAAAGCGTCTTTTTGATAGCTGTAAGACATAAAGCTATTTGAGTCTGTACTATATTTTCATTGCGCATGCACTGTTGACTGGCAGCGCGGGTTCAGGAACCCACTTCCCGCGCTGTTTTTATTGGCAAGGACATGAGCGACGAATCGACCCGACCCTGGCAAACGACCCACCGCGAGACAGTCTTCAGCAACCCCTACTGGAGCTATCGACGCGAAGAATACAGGCTCGCAGATGGTAAGACCAGCACTTACCACTATCTCCATACTCCCGGCTCTGTCATTGTCGTGCCACTGCTGGATGCTGATACCCTGTTGCTGGTTCGCCAGTACCGCTACCCCAATGACCGGGAGAGTCTCGAATTTCCGGGGGGCGGTCACCAACCTTCGGGGACATTCCTCGACTCAGCCCAGACCGAGCTACGCGAAGAAACCGGCTACAAGGCTTCCACATGGCAGACCATCGGTCAGTTCAACCCCTGTAAAGGGCTTACGGATGAACTGTGTACAATCTTCTTTTGCCGGGACCTCGAGCATGCTCCGATTGAAAAACTGGACCCCTTCGAGAACACTGTTGTAGTACCAGTCTCGATCGCTTCTCTAGAAGCTCAAATCTTCTCCGGGGAAATCTGGTGTGGGATGACTATTGCCGCCTGGTACCTGGCACGACCATGGCTCAAACCCCGTCCTCCCAGCTAGGTAACCTGTACCCGGCCTGCCACGGCAAGCATCTGCCTCCCTGATTGATGCGTGTTAAACTTCGCCAATAGCAACAAAAGAAGTAGGAGAACCTGAGTGGCTGGCGAGATTTTCACGATTGGTGGGCTTGTCCTGGTTTTGACCCTGGTTGCCATGGCTCTGGGTTTTGGGATTCTTAAAGTCTTGGGAGAGGGTAAAGAGGTTTGACCCCTATCGCCCTCCAGACGGGCGACTCACCGGGTCGCCCCTACTCTCTGGCCACCCCGCCTTAGCACTTCCGTCGCCCGCTTGCCCTGCTAACGACCTTGCCTCGCAAGCTCCATCAAAGTCTGTTGGGCGGATACTTCCGGTCTTTGGGCCGAGGGTCGCCGCCGCCGGTAGGAGCCATTGGGCTGTAGTATCCAGCTCTGACGGTTGTCACGTAGCATCAGATCTAGAAACGCTGTCAACTCTGAGTGCAGATCAGCTTGTACTACCGGTACAACTGCTTCAACCCGACGGCTCAGGTTGCGTATCATCCAGTCGGCGGAGCCAATATATACCTCCGGTTCATCGCCGTTACCAAAATAAAAGACCCGCGAGTGCTCAAGAAAACGCCCGATTACACTCACTACGTGAATGTTCTCGCTGACCCCCGGCCAGCCGGGGCGTAAGCAGCAGATGCCCCGCACGATGAGATCGATGACTACGCCTGCTTGAGAGGCCCGGTAAAGCGCGTAGATGATGTCAGGATCGGTTATGGCGTTCATCTTGGCGATAATCCGACCTGGTTGGGCAGGACTGTGTTTGGCAATCTCGCGCTCGATGAGCTTCAGAAACTGATCGCGCATGTGCAGCGGCGCAACCAGGAGCTTTCGGTAGTGATTCTGGCGCGAATAACCGGTCAGGAAGTTAAACAAATCGGTCAGGTCTGCTCCTAGCGATTCGTTACAACTGAGCAGACCGAGGTCGGTGTATAGCTTGGCTGTTTTGGAGTTGTAGTTGCCCGTGCCGATGTGGACGTAACGCTTGATGCCGCTTTGCTCCCGTCTAACTACCAACGTCGTCTTGGTATGAGTCTTGAGCCCTACCAGACCGTAGACGACGTGAACCCCGGCCTGCTCAAGTACCCTGGCCCAGTTGATGTTGTTTTCCTCATCAAAGCGTGCCTTCAGCTCAACCAGCACAGCGACCTGCTTACCATTTTCGGCCGCTCGAATGAGTGCCCGCACAATCGGCGAGTCGCCCGAGGTCCTGTAGAGCGTTTGTTTAATCGTCAATACATCCGGGTCCTCAGCCGCCGCCCAGATAAACCGCTCAACTGTGTCCGAGAAAGAGTCATAAGGGTGGTGGACCAGCAGATCCGCTTTGCGAATCAGTGCAAAAATATCCAGCTTAGGTTGCCGAAAGATAGCCGGTGTCTGACCCGTGAAGGACTCAACCTGTAAGTCCGGCCGGTTGAGACTCACTAACTGCCACAGGCAAGTGAGGTCGAGTAGCCCATCGACCGTATACACGTCCTGCACATCAAGCTCAAGCTCCTCCATCAGCATTTGCCGTATGTGAGGCGACATAGTAGGGGTCACCTCCAGACGGACCGCATCCCCCAGTCGCCGCATGCGCAGGCTCGCCGAGATCGTGAGCAGTAGATCCTCTGCTTCCTCTTCGGCAAGTTCTATGTCCGCGTCGCGGGTTAGACGAAAAGGGTGATAACTGACCATCTCCATACCCGGAAACAACTGCTCCAGGTGAGCCCCGATCACATCTTCGAGTGGAATAAAGTGAGCCGGATAGTCGAGGGGAACCAGGCGTGGAAGGACTTGCGGAACCTTTATACGGGCAAACAACTCCTTGTGTGTCTCGGGATCGCGCACGAGCACTGCGAGTGATAGGCTCTGATTGGAGATGTAAGGGAAAGGATGACCGGGATCAACGGCCAGGGGCGTGAGGACCGGAAAGACCTGCTCTTCGAAGTAGCGGTGCAGACGCTCTTGCTGGCGCGGATCACTTTCGATGTCCTGATAGCTGCAAATGCGGATGCCTTCCTCAGCCAACTTTGGTAGACATTGCTCGCGCAGGCAACGCGTCTGCTCCTCGATAAGCGGACGCAGGCGTTGGGAGACGGCTGCCAGCTGAGATTGGGGACTCAGGCCGTCCGGAGTCTTTTGACTCACACCCACCTCAACCTGCTGCTTGAGGCCCGAGACCCGCACCATGAAGAACTCATCCAGGTTGCTGCTGAAGATAGCCAGAAACTTCAAGCGCTCAAGCAATGGTGTACGCTCATCAAGAGCCTCGGCCAGGACACGACCGTTGAACTCCAACCAGCTCAATTCCCGGTTGATGTAGAGAGCGGGGTCGGTCAACTCGAGACTCGACACTTCATTATCACCAACAGCACTCGTCATTACCGGTCATCCCCCCACTTGCGATGCTTTCGGAGCATTTCCACTCCATCTTACCGGCACCACAATTAGACTCGCGGCCACTCTATGGCCTGGATTGCCGGTCCGTTTCGAGCAACCTGACATACTCCATCAAACCCCGCACCACACTGCGGTAGTGCGCGAGCTTCTCACCCAAAACAACCGGGTCAGCCTGCACCTCGGGCTCAGGCTCAGCCAGCATCTGGGGCAATGCACCATCAATAGACATAACATCCAGACGGAAGTGAAAGGCCAGGCGGGCTCGCGCCTGGGCGTCACCAACTTCCTGCAAATAGGCAAGTAGTGGAGCCGCTCCTTTTTTTACCCGAGAAACAACTCTGCGCAGGACGCAGCGAGAGACCTCCGACATGCTCAGGCACTCCAGCAGGATACTGGAGGCGTCAGGAGACAAAGCCTTCAGCAAAACCAGCAGCCGGATATCAAGGTGCTGCAGAGCTGGTATCAGCCGGGGCTCCCGTTCGGCGACCGTATAAGCGTCGCGCAGTTCACTTGCATAGGAAAGCGACAGTGAACGGCCAGTGCAACGGGCGTACTGCTCAATGTAGTGCTTGAGCGCCCCGTAGCGACTGCCCGTGCGGCGACAGTAAGCCTGCTCATATAGATAAATGCTCCGGCCTAGCTCCAGAGAGGTCAGCGAGCGCTGACGGGCCAATTCGCGCAACATCACGAACGGTACCTGCTCTTCCTCGGTCCGCTCGACAACACATGGTACGAGCAGGACTCTCGCCTCCCGCAGAGCAGCGACGTAATCCGTATCCGAAAGCAGCTCGTAGCCATCCTGGCGGCGATTGCGCCGCACCAGTAAAGGGTGAGCCGGATGTGCCTCTCCACCGCACGCTGCAACCATCTGGTGGTGTAGCGCTCGCTGTTGTGAACTCATAATGCGGGGTGCGTCCTCGCGTGCGTGAATCTTGGCCAGCGGCAACCACTCGTAGATCTGCTCGTCAAGGTCCGCATACCTTCCAGCCCGGCAAGCTTCAGCCATACACGCCCACCTCATAATTCTGCTTCCCAGTCTTCCCTACAGATGCGCAATCCTCTACGTCTATATGCAGAACGGTGCAAATAACCCCGAACACGACCGGGTGACTTTATGCTGGTTGTATCAATTCATTTGACACTAAGCAAGAATATTGCTAGATTGTTATTACAAAGTGTAAAGAACCTGAAAGCTCCCCAGGGGCAGATGCTCACTCGAGGTGAGCTTGAGCACTATGGAGTAAGCGGTAGGTTCTGTAATCAAGTAGAGGTATCAATGAACGAAGCTACGCAAGAAAAAGGGGCCTTACGGGTTGGCAGTCTGTTTGGCATACCGTTTTTTATTGACGCTTCCTGGTTTTTCATCCTTGCCCTGGTAACTTTCTCCTACGGCTCGGGTCTCGCAGGTCAGTTCCCCGAGTGGCAGGGAGTGGTGCCGTGGCTGGTAGGTTTGATCGCGGCGCTGTTGCTTTTTACATCGGTTTTGCTGCACGAACTCGGCCACAGCTTTGCGGCCATGGCTCAGGGCATCCCGGTACGTTCGATCAGTCTCTTCCTATTTGGTGGTGTGGCCAGGATTGAGCGCGAATCGACTTCGCCGTGGGGTTCGCTGGGTGTGGCACTTGCTGGACCCCTGGTGAGCGTGGCGCTGTTTGGACTATTCACCGGTATGCAGTGGTTGTTTGAACCCACGGGCGGAACAGCAGCTATTCTCACCCTGCTTGCATCTATCAATCTGGCCCTGGCTGTCTTCAATATGCTCCCCGGTCTACCCCTTGATGGTGGTAATGCTCTCAAAGCTATCGTCTGGGCGATTACGGGCAACCAGTACAAGGGCATTCGAGTTGCCGCCTTTACAGGTCAGGGGGTCGGGCTACTCATGATGGCAGCGGGCCTTTTCTCAGCTGTCACCAGTGGATTCAGTGGTCTATGGTTCGCGCTCATCGGCTGGTTTGTCTTCAGCAACGCCCGTTCCTACAGCCAATATGCTCAGATACAGGACAAGTTGAGCGGGCTCACTGCGGCTGAGGCTACAGTGCGGACCGAGCCAACTGTTCCCGTCCATGCAAGCCTTCGTACCTTCGCTGACTTCTATGCGTTGAGCACGGAGCAGCCCGTTTTCCTCGTGACCGATTACGAGGGCCGTCTGGTAGGTCGCATCTCGCGTTCCCGGCTAACTCAGTTCGAGCCCGAGAAGTGGTCCTCAATCAATGTCAGTGAAGTTATGGAGCCTGTAGACGCGGCTGAAACTGCTACCCTCACTCAGCCTCTGAGCGAAGTGCTCAACCGTCTCAACGAGAAGAGTCTGCCGCGCATCCCGGTACTCTACCCGGATGGTCGCCTCGTGGGCCAGGTGCGCATGAAAGACATCCAGCGCTTTGCTCAGGGCGACCGCTGGAACCCGGCCCACTAAATTACCCGTGTTGCAGTTCATAGATGTGCAAAAAGGGGGCGTCCAAGGACGCCCCCTTTTTTAGACCGGCCTATTGGTCGGACTGTAATCTACTTTTTCATCATGGCTTCCTGGCCAGGCATGAGAACGGTGTCGATCGCGTGGATCACACCGTTGTCTGCGACCACATCGGCCATGGTTACGTAGGACTTGTTAACCTCGACTTTCTTGCCCTCGAGCATGACATTCACGCTCTCGCCTTCCACGGTTTTGACTTTCCCCGTTTTGAGGTCAGTCGAAAGCACCTTGCCAGGTACGACATGATAGGTGAGGATTTGAGTCAACTTGGCCTTGTTCTCGGGCTTGAGCAAGGATTCGACCGTGCCCTTGGGTAG
>JACMIX010000169.1 GCA_014380935.1 Gloeobacterales cyanobacterium ES-bin-141
ATGGTCCTTTCAGTTATGTGGTCGGTGCAAGCCCGATGCCTCTTGGTGCCTTCCTGGCCGCCACCCTGCTTGGTACCATTCCCGGTATTATCCTCAGCAACACAGCCGGGGATTATCTACGCACTGCTCCTCTTTGGGTGTGGGGCCTCTTCGTTGCACTATACGCACTCCTGAGCGCCGTGCTTCTATGGCGAGGACGTCAAGAAATGAAAGAGATCAACGCCCCCGACGTACAAACAGCGATCGATCAGAAGGTATAGATTTCTACTATGTGGTTAGAGGTCGGTTTGATCGTCGCAGCTCAGGGGTTGCGCGGCGAGCTGCGCGTAAAACCGTTAACGGATTTTCCTGAACGTCTGACAAGTGAGGGGAAGCGTCTCGGACGTTCGGCGACAGGTGATGAGCAGACACTGACACTACTTGGTGGACGGGTTCAGCCGGGTAAGGACCTCTATATATGCCGAGTTGAGGGAGTGACAGATCGCACAAGTGCCGAGGCGCTCGTGGGCTGGACATTGCTGGTACCTGCTGATGAGCGCCCGCGGCTTAGTGAGGGTGAATTCTGGTTGCCGGATTTAATCACGGCCCGAGTCTTCCGTCAGGACACCGGTGAGCAGGTAGGAGTGGTCAAGGATGTCATCCGAGCCGGGAATGATTTGCTGGTCGTGGGTTTGAGCGGAAGTGGGAAGGAAGTCCTGGTTCCTTTTGTGCCTGAACTGGTACCCGAAGTAGATGTGAGTCAGGGACGAGTCGTAGTGAACCCGATTCCCGGACTGCTCAATCCCGAGCAAGCCGAATCAGAATGACAGACCTGATATGCACGCGGCTATTCAGCACAGAATAAGTTCGCGGTTGGCACATCAAGAGGCAGCCCTCGCTATCCTGCGCTTCAAAAAAGAAACGAGTCCCAGGGTGCCGAAAGCCCACAGCCCTGTTCCAGTCGAGGGTTCAGGTATGGGAGTTAATAAAAAAGCACGTTGTTGTCCGTCATCGTTCAAGCCTGTGGCCACGATCTGTCCGCTGTTGTTGATGTCGTCTGCCGCAAACAAATCAATTCCCAGGTCGGAAGGAATAAGGCTATTCAGGTTTACCAGCGTTCCACCGTCGTACAAGAAAACGTCCGAACTACCATCGACATTGAAGGCGGAGCCGACAATCTGGCCGACATCGTTGAGGTCTGAAGCCGCACTGCTCGTGTAGCCGGAGAGAACACCAAGGTCTGTAAAAGCACCGTTGCTATATGAAAAGGCTCGGAGTGTTCCGGTGGTATTGGAGGCGTAGCCGACTATCTGGCTGTTATTACTGATGGCGACAGCCGTGCTGCTGGTATATCCAGTCAGTGTTCCAAGATCGGCTAGGGTGCCCCCACTATACAAGGAAGCACGTGAGGTACCATCGGCAAACCCCGTGATGCCTACTACTTGGCTCAGGTCATTGATGTCGAAGCCAAAGCTACTTGAGCCGCCGGGGAGGGTGCCCAGATCGAGCAGTGAGCCGCTGCTGTATAAAAAGGCACGAGTAGCGCCACTGGCCGTGGTCGAATAGCCAGTAACCTGAGAACTATTGTTGATGCCTGTTGCAAAGCCGAAGGAACCCCCCAATGAGCCAAGATCGATCGGTGCGCCATTGGTGTACAGGAACGCACGGGAACTTGAGAAAAAGAACCCGCTAGAAGTGCCAAATCCATTAAATGCAGTGGCTGCCGCCTGACCGGAGTCATTGACATCACCAGCCAGGCTATTGGTGTAACCGGACAGTGTTCCTAGATCAGCTAGTGAGCTGCCGTTATAGAGAAAGCCACGGGTTGCTCCTCCAGCGGTGTCCGATATACCAACCACCTGTCCACTATTGTTGATACCGGCCGCAGCGCTAAACGTGCCACCACTCAAAGTACCGAGATCGAGAACCGTATAACCGGCAGGGATCACAGACGTGGTGAAGTCCGCTGCATTTACCGATGGCCGAGACTGCTCAGGATGGAGTATTCGAGCAGCCGCGTCAGAAAAACCTGAGCCTCTCAACCCATATGCGGCATTTGGGGCAATGCTTGAATCGTCGTTGTCCCAACCCACACTGGCAATGGTGAAACCGGCAACAGGTGTGGACATAATCGGAACTATAAGAGTTGCCAGGGCAAGAGCAGTGATGTGAAGCCTGGACATATACACTCCTTTACTCAAAGGCTAGTCGAGGTCAACACGCGCAACGCTCCCTACTAGGGCAATGCGCTTTCTGAGAACAGCTTCTATCCTTGTGAGGAGGCCCAGAATAGTATTAACATATCATGGACAAAACAAAATGATGTATTTTTTGCGACCTCAGCACAAGTACTCAAATATCAGCTTATGGTGCTCTTTTTAAGCAGTTTCAATTGCAGCCCACGCAGATACTGAATAGATTATAATTACCCCCTTTATTCTCGCTTTGATAGCCAGTTATCACCCAGAAAGCTTGCCCTTCAGTACAGAATCCTACCTAAAATAGAAAAGTTACCAAAACTTACAATTACTCGAAACTCCGCAATTCAAATACATGCCTGCTCGACATAGACTCCTGAGCGGGGATCACTCCCTGAATTCCTGAAGGCTTTAGAGAATCTGGAAATGTCTGAATAAAACAAAGATTTGGATTAGTATTTTGGAGATAAATTTTGGCTCTACTACTCCCCGTGAACATCTTCGTGCTCATCAAGCAGGTGCCGGATCAAAGTGCCAAGGCAGGCATCAACGCCGACGGCACGATTGACCGTGCCAAGGCCAAGCGGATGCTCAATCCCTTTGACCGTTATGCCCTCGAAGCGGCCCTACACACCAAGCGCACCTATGGCGGTACGGTCACGGCGATCACAATGGGTCCACCGCCGGCAGTCGAGATTCTCTACGAGGCAATTGCCCACGGGGCAGACCGGGCCATTTTGCTGAGTGACCGCCGCCTTGCTGCCTCTGACACCCTGGCAACCGCTTTTGCACTCTTCAATACCGTGCGTTACGCCGGGGCGTTCGACCTGGTCTTCTGTGGCTTGCAGACGACCGATGGAGACACAGCCCAGGTCGGGCCTCAGTTGGCCGAACGCCTGCAAGTTCCTCAAATTACGTATTGTGAGTGGTTCGAGCTTGAAGACCGGAACATCACGGCCCGGCGAGTCGTTGAAGGCGGAGCCCAGACCATTCGCTGCCCGCTACCCGCGGTCGTTACTGTCGCCAACTCGTATCAGCGTCTGGCTTACAAGACCCTACGCGGAGTTCAGCGCGTTCAGCAACTTCAGCGCGACGAAGCCGAACGTCAAAAAGTTATTCAAACCGTCAACCTCGACGATATCCAGGCTGATCCCGTCCGTTGCGGCCTCAAGGGCTCGCCAACCATCGTGGCTGCAACCGAGAAAGTAGGAGAGATTGGTGGCAGGTGCGTCATCCTGCAAGGTAAGCCAGTCGAGAGCCTGGTCAGTGAACTGGTCCGTAGCGCCGCCCTGAAGGACATGGTCAAATCATGACTACCCGTGAAGTACTTGTCTTTGTCGAGCAAAACGACAGTCAGATCCAGCCGGTCGCCTTCGAATTACTTGGGGCGGGCCGCAGTCTGGCCAACAAACTGGGTGCCCTGCTTAGTTGTGTCGTCATGGGTCAGGACATTGACCAACTTCCCCAGCAACTGATTGTGCAGGGAGCCGACAAAGTTTATATCGCCCAACATCCTGAACTGGCTACTTACCGGACTCTTCCCTATAGACGGGTATTGATTGATCTCATCAATAGCCTCGCCATCCCGCCCCACGTCGTGCTGCTGGGTTCGACCACCACAGGCCGAGACCTCGCTCCGCGCATCGCGGCCCATTTCGAGACAGGACTAACAGCCGACTGCACCGAGCTTGACATCGGTCCCTACGAGCACACCAACGCGACCGATCCGACCAAGGTTGGCCTGTACGAAAATTGCCTTTATGCAATCCGGCCCAGCTTTGGCGAATCGCTCAAGGCCCGGATTCTCGGACCCTGGAAGAACCCGCAGATGGCCACGGTCCGGCCCGGGGTCATGTTGCCTCTGCCACCGGATATCTCCCGCGAGGGGACCGTGCAAACAATCGAAGTACAGCTGTGCCCGGATGACCTTTGCCTGGTTGTGACCCAGACGATACGGGCTGTGAGTGAGCAGGTCGAACTCGCCAATGCCGAGGTGATTATCTCCGGTGGCTTCGGGCTGGGCTCTCCTGAGGGGTTTGCCCTCATGCACGAGCTTGCTGCCTGTTTTAGCAACGGAGCCGTGGGTGCTTCGCGCAAGGCCGTCGATGCAGGCTGGATTGCCCATGCCCACCAGGTGGGGCAAACGGGCCGGACTGTCCGGCCCAGACTTTATATTGCCTGTGGGATCTCCGGTGCCATTCAGCACCGCGTCGGCATGGACAAGTCGGCGACGATTATCGCCATCAACAAAGATAGCAGCGCCCCTATTCTCAAA
>JACMIX010000170.1 GCA_014380935.1 Gloeobacterales cyanobacterium ES-bin-141
ACGGTCGGTGCTTCGTTGAGGGCACGCAACTGCTGGCCGCTCCAGGTGGAACTACCGGCTGCGAGTCGCTTGAGCAGATGCCCGCAATAGAAGTGATAGCCGATGAGCAGTGCGACAAAGAGCAGTTTGATGTGCAACCAACCCTCGCGCAGGTACTCAGGAGCACTCGTGAGCAAACCAATTGCCATCGCCACCGTCACGACCATTCCCGGTGTCGTGATGATGTTGTAGAGGCGCTTCTCCATGATCTGATATTGATTTTTGAGAATAGTACGGGCAGGTTCCGGCTGCTCGTCGGCCTCGGCGTGGTAGATGAAAAGCCGCACCAGGTAAAACAACCCGGCAAACCAGACCACCAGACCGATGATGTGAAAAGCCTTGAACCAGAAGTAAGCCATCAGTCCCTCCATCATGACCCGGCACTGCCCAGTCCATACTGCCTCAGAGCCGTCGTACCTCAAGCCGTTGCTTTGACGGACACCAATATATCCCGCCCCTTAGCGATTTGGTCGAATGGCATTCCGAGTTAGGACTGACACCTGGCACTATCATTTAGACAAATGACAAGTGTTGGGAGCAGAAGATGTCCGGGTTAGAGGCTGCGGCTCTTAAAGTACTGGGACTCGACAATCTGCTCATCGAGAGTGAGCAAAACAGCTCTACAGCAGAGGGATCGCGAATAATTGAGCTTATCCGCCGAGGGTTGCCTGTTGCTTCTGCCCTCCGAGTTGCGCACTTCTACAATGCTTCCAATGAAGAACTTTCGGTCTTACTTGGAACCTCGGAGCGGACTTTGTCGCGCCGCAAGAGAGAAGCGAAGTCCCTCGCGCCTACAGAATCGAATCGCCTTTACCAACTTGCACGAATTGCCGCTCGAGCACAAGAGGTGTTCGAAGACACGGAGATCGCACGTCGCTGGTTTAGAAGACCGAATCGTGCTCTCGGTGGAGCCGTTCCATTCAACATGCTTGACACAGATATGGGAGCGGAAGAGATAGACCAGGTACTCACTCGGATTGAGTATGGAATCTATAGCTGAGCACCGTTATTTAATGCACCAAAACAGTCCACGTGAAGTAATATGCGCGGAACGGAAATTATGGATTTTGTAGTTGAGCACTGATGTTTATCGAGTATCAAAACGGAAACACTCCGCGACCGCGTTTAGCGGCGAGGGCGGCAGGCTTAGCTCGGGGCGATGGAACTCCAAGGGCACGCCTATCGTTTATACTTCGGCCACCCTCTCACTTGCGGCCCTCGAGACCTTCGTTTCTCTAGAAATTGAGGACGCCGGGACATTGTTTGTGGCAATTGGGGTCGATATTCCCGATGAGGTGGAAATCAAATTGCTCCAAGGGGGCAATTTGCCGCGGGGCTGGAATGCGATTCCGGCTCCTGAAGCGCTGTCTTCAATTGGGGATCGCTGGTTTAACTTGCGTGAAACTGCGGTGCTCGCAGTGCCATCGGCTATCATCCCAGCTGAGTATAATTACTTATTAAATCCCCTGCATCCGGACTTTCCGAAAATAACAATCTACTCCCCAGCCCCATTCTCAATTGATTCGCGGCTGTGGCGGCCTCGCCGATGAAACACTAGCAGGCCCGTTGTCAACGCTCGGCCTGTGCACCCATCCGGCTAACCCATGCGTTCACCTGTGCCTCTAGAACTGGGAGTGTCACAGCCCCGTTTTTCAACACCACGTCGTGAAACTGTCGCAGGTCGAAGCGGCTACCCAGACGCTCTTTTGCTTGCTCGCGGAGCCTGAGAATCTCGAGCTGACCAACTTTATAGGCGAGAGCCTGACCGGGCCAGATGATGTAGCGGTCGATCTCGTTCTCGGCATCGAGTTTGGAGAGGGCCGTGTTTTCGTACAGGTAGTCGAGCGCCTTCTGGCGATCCCATCCCAGGGCGTGCATGCCGGAATCGACCACCAGACGGGCTGCCCGCCAGGCATCGAAGCTGAGCTTGCCCATCTGAGACAGGTCATCGGAATACAGACCCATCTCGTCGGCTAACCGCTCGGTGTAGAGCGCCCATCCTTCGATGTAGGCGGTCGTACCACTGTGTTTGCGGAATTCGGGAATGCCTTTCAGCTCACTCGCGATCGCAATTTGCAGGTGATGGCCGGGCACGGCTTCGTGATAGGCCAGCACCTCGGCGGTGTAACGCGGTCGAGAGCGGGGCTCGTAGGTATTCACGAAGTAGATGCCGGGCCGCTTGCCGTCAATGGATGGAGCTTCGTAGTAGGCGGCTGTACTGTCTTTGGCAATCTGACTCGGGATAGGCTCGACGCGTACAGGGGCCTTGGGCAGAATGTTGAAGGCCTCGGGGAGTTTGGCTTCTGCCCGTTTGACGGCTGCGACCGCGAACTCCTCCACCTGTGCAGCCGTCTCGAACGCGTACTGGGGTTCCTCGCGCAGCCGGGTCAACGACGCTTTTAGATCATCGGTTGCAAAGAGTTTGCGCGTCAGCACGCGCATCTCGGCGTGGATGCGCTCCATCTCCGAGAGACCCAGTTGGTGGATCTGCTCAGGAGCGAGGTCCTTTGAGGTCGTCGCACGGATGGAAGCCCGGTAGCACTCAGAACCGTTCGTGTTAGCAGATACCCCTACAACCGTGCGGGCCTGGGGCAGGTATTCTTTGAGGAAAGTCGCATACCGACTGAAAGCCGGGTAAACGGTCCCGGTGACAACCTGGGTGAATTGCCGCTTATAGCTGGCTTTCTGAGCCTCGGTCCACTGCTTGGGAAAATCAATCTTCAGAAAGGGCGAATCAGCTACCGGGGTTGCGATGAGCGCCTGAACCTGGGGGATCACCCGCTCGACAGCTACGCGTGGAGCCTTGTAGCCTTGCTTGATGCCTGTCTTCAGGTTGGCGATGTCCGTGTCGATGTAGCGCCCGATTGATCGGTAACGCTTGAGCAGGGCGTCTGCCTGGGCGCGGTTGGTAACTGGTTGATAGACAGGCAGCCTTGCGAAGCGCAATTGAAAGCCAAATAGATGATCTACATTCCAGAGGTCTGGGCGGCACGCCTCCTGTACACTAAGCCGGTTGTCAAGCCCGGTCTTGAGCATCGCAAGTGTGACGGCATCGCTGCCCGAAAGCAGCCCTGCGTCGATGGTGCCGGCCTGCTTGAGTAAACCCGCCGCCTGAGCCCGCTGACGGGTCCGACCCTCGGGTGAGATGTCTTCTAGGCGGTCATCATAATCGTGTACACCCAGGATGGTCGCGTTCAGCGGGGAGGATATGAGGCCCTCCTTCCAGTACCTGTTGCTGAGGTTGACCAGGGACTTACCGGGCTCGCCCGCGGCCAAGGCAGCCGGTCCGGTTCCAAGGACGAGTGCGGTACCCAACAGGCACAAGACGATCTTTCGGTGCGTGAGCATTGGTGTTTCCCTGAGCAAGGACTTCTTACCTCTTATACCGCAGAGGCAGTCCCGGAGTAGATGACTCCCTTCTGGGGATCAAGTGTCAGCACGGAACCG
>JACMIX010000171.1 GCA_014380935.1 Gloeobacterales cyanobacterium ES-bin-141
CGTTCTGCTGACTGTTTGCGGATCAGCTCGGCCTGTTCCTCTCCTACCCGCTCGGCCCATTGTCGGAGGGCCTCCACGTCCCCCGCCGACCGCGTAGCATCAAGAACCGTTGTCACACTCGGCAGCGGTAGTCCGCCGATATGGTACTGCCTACCGTACTGTGGATGGTCGGAAGCTTCAGTTTTCATAGCGCGTCTCTGTCCTCCTATTACGGTGGTCTATCTGAATGTTTGGTAGGGGAAATTCGAGCTTTCCCCTTGCTGGTTAAGCGCTTGTTGCTTTGTTGCCAATCTCAGCTTTCCCCGGCGTCGGTCGCTTCGCCTCCCCGGTCTGACTGCTGCCAGGGGCGGGAGAGTTCGTAGGCGTCCGTGAGCAGTTGCAAGTTCTCTTCGCCTACGAACAGCGCGTCGAGGGTATCGCGGTTCGAGATTGGCTCGGGCTTCGCCAGCACGGTGACCAGGGAAGAATTGCCGCCGTTGCCGCGTACCTCGGCTGAAGTGTGCAGGGGAACTGCGAACGCGAAAGGAGGGGCACCGTTGTAGTGCTGGGCGATCGCCCTGTCGAGTGTGTCGAGGTGACCGCCGGGTTCCAGGAATGCGCCCCGCTGAACCCCTTTCATAGAGAGTTGCAGGGGTTCAGGGTGCAGTAGCGTGTAGTCCCCCTCGCCACCGCGAACGGTCAGGTAGACCAGGAAGCGGGTGACTTTCTTGGCATCAAGTTGGGAGTGAGAGCGGGCTTCGTAGATGCCCAGGGAGTCGCCCGTGGTCCGGTCGTACACGCGGGTCACTCCCCGACGCAGGACGATGAGGATCGGATCTGGACAGAGCAAGCAGGCCACCGGCTGGTCTGAGCCGCTGAACTCCTGGGTGATCTTGCGCCAGCCGTGGGTAGCGGCAATGGTATGCCGGAAGCGCGAAGCTTCGATGTTGGGGCGGTCGATGAGCAGGCCGTGGTTCGCCTTGCTGCGATTGTTGAACTGGCAATGGGGCCGGGACGCTTTGGCGGTGAACTCTCCCGAGGCGTAGTTGCTGAGCACACGGCCGACATCGGATTGAGACATAGCAGACTCCTGTGGTGGTTGGTGAAAGGGAGCCCCGGTGCTATGCCGGGGCGGTGAAAAGCGTTTAAGCGGCTATTGCCAGTTGCGGCTGAGCCTGGGCGACATCGGCTTCAACCCAGAGGGCAACTTCGTAAGCTGCTCCATCTGTCTGGGTTGCTGGACGTAGCTGATACCCGGCGGCCAGGTGGGCTACTTTGCTAATGAATTTGCGGGCAGTGCGCTTGTCGGGGAATGCGAAACAGACAAGGCAGCCTTTGCGGCCGGAGGTGAACTGTTCAAAGTCGCGGGTGCTGTTACCCATAAGTGCTCTCCAGGTGATGAGGTGTCTGGGGCAGCAACAATGCTGCTCCCGTGATCAGTAGTTGCTCCAGAGGCAGGTCTCTTTGTAATCCTGCTCGGCGAGCCAGTTCTGAAATTCGGCATCAAGATCGGCGTCGGTGTCAGCTTTAGCCTGAGCGGTGAGGATGTCGAGGCGCAGAGCATGGAGAGCCAGGAAAGCGGGTCCGAAGGCAGAGGTTAACTCGATGGCCTGGTCGAGTCGGTCGAGCAATTCAGTTTGTGGCATGATGTCGGTACCTCATCAGTGATGGTGAGTGAATCGGTGGAACCGGGCTTTTGTTTGGCGACGTGGCCCGGTTTTGCTTTTGGCAAGGGTTTTGTACATTCCGGTACGCTCTAGGCTTATCCCCGGTGACCACCGCTGGTCTGAGGCGGCTCTTTGTGGCGACCGCGTTTCCTCTCCCCTGTTATATCTATAATAGTATGCGGACAAACTAATGTCAACAAATTAGGTTGATTTTTTAGTCTGTCTGCATACTATTGATGTGATAAGGTCAAATCAGGATTGAGGCAGCAGGAGAGGCCATGAGTGAGCAGCCACCCACGCCCCGGCGCAGGCGAGGCAACCCGAACTTCATCAAGGGCAACCGCTTGGGCGTGGGTCTACCTGCGCCGATCGCCGAGGGCGAGAAGACGGAACGAGTGAGTACGCGCCTGCCCACTAGCTTGAAAGCGCAGTTTGATGCCTTGCCGGGAACGGCGAGCGAGAAATTACGTCAGGCAGTGGAGATTTATGTGCAGCAGGCCGAAGCCCAGTGAATAGCCTTCGCCAGAACTATGTCCCAGACTTCTACTAAGAGACCCCTGAGCATC
>JACMIX010000172.1 GCA_014380935.1 Gloeobacterales cyanobacterium ES-bin-141
GGGAGGTACTGCCGATGGCGCGCCACCACGACCTTGCGATTCTGCCGTGGGGGGTTCTCGGCGCGGGAACCCTGACGGGCAAATACAGCGATAGTGCCAGCACTGAATCTACCCGCAACCGCGACATCAACGACCGTGACCGGGCGGCGGGCGAAGCCGTGAAACGCATTGCCGATGCATGGCAACGTTCCACCGCACAAGTCGCAATCAACTGGGTGCGCCAACAGGCAGGCACCGTCATTCCCATTCTCGGCTGTCGCAAAGTTTACCAAATCGAAAACAACCTCGGCGCGTTAGACTTTGCCTTAACCCCCGACCAACTGGAAGAACTGAACCAAATTTTTCCAGAGGGTGAGGAGTTCGCTGCTGAAAGACAAGCCATTGCGGGCACAATCCACCAGTTGAAAGCCTGCGACCGATTGAATGTGCTGGGCACTGTCAAACAAGAGTTGCTGAGCATATGTGCCCACCAGCCCAGAACAACAAATCCTAAAAAAGGAGCGGATTAAAGCCATGAGTCAGGCCCCTGCGTCGATCGGTTCAGTTCCGGACACTTCTTTTTTAATGGCCGTTTTTCGCGCTGTCGAAAGCTCGCGGCCCGACGCTCTCTTTAAGGACCCTTTTGCCGAGCTGCTGGCCGGGGACCGCGGCTATGAACTTCAACAGTCGCAGCCGGGCGGTGGCAAGCGCGGCTCACTCTCCTACACGGTCCGTACCGTCGTGCTTGACGAGATGATCGCAGAAGCCGTCACGGACGGTTACGATAGCGTCCTTTCGCTAGGGGCAGGCCTCGACGCCAGACCCTTCCGCTTAGTGCTGCCGCCGGATCTGCTGTGGGTAGAAGCCGACCTGGCTCCGGTTATCGCTTATAAACAGGGCATGCTCGCGAGGTACCGGCCCAACTGCCACCTGGAGTCCTACGCCGTGGATGTGGGTGATGCCAAAGCGAGACAAAAATTGCTCGATAGGGTCGTTTCCTCCTCCGGCCGCGCCCTCGTGCTCACGGAGGGGCTGCTCGCGTACCTCGATGCGGACCAAGTCAGCCATCTGGCTCAGGAACTGGCAGCGCGCCGGACCTTCCAGCGGTGGCTCACTGATCTGGCCACACCGTATGCTCAGAAGGCGATGCAGAAGAAAATCGAGCGGCTTCAGGATGTCGGAGGCAGCTGGCTCAAGTTCGCTCCCCCCGAGGGTGTGGCCTTCTTCGCCGATAGCGGTTGGCGAGAAACCGAGTTCTGCTCACTGCTAGAGGAAGGGCTGCGTCGGAAGCGCACGCCTATGCCCCGATTGTTCGGCACACTGCTGAAGCGCATTGCCTCCCCAACTGGCTGGCGAACACTGTGCCGGATGGCGGGGGGCGTCCACGTCCTCTCCCGGGCCTGATACTCATGCAAAAAGCGAGATCTGACGTGGTGCAGCACACTGTGCGGCGCACGACGGCCCAGAACTTGCCGAGGGTGTAGCTGCTCGGTCGTCGGTAAGTCAGTCGCCTGCATCGCGTCGAAGCGAGGTTCGAGGTCTTTCAAGTAGTTCCCTTGATGGATGGAGTAACCGATCGTCGACGACTCGGCCATCTTCTCTGTGTGCCGCACCTCGGGCCGCAGGCTATACCCCCATATACCAGTGCTCCAACTCCGCCTCAGACACACTACACAGTTTGCGTGCTGGAAACTCGGTAGGTTGCTGGGGGTGCGAGCCCACTGCCAGCCCGAGTGACAATCATACATATGATGGGGAGCACCTTCATGGAACCGATTGAATGGAACGAAACGAACGAGCCAGTTGGCCTGCAGGGGTGGACCGATGAAGATGCAGACGAATTGGTCTCGCTTTACGGACGGTTTTCGCCTAAGCAACTGGAGGACGCCGCCCGTCTGGCACTGGCTATGGCGTCGGCCATCCAAGCCGTGTATTCGGGGCTCCAGGACTTAGATGCCCCCGAGTCGCCCTTTTGACGCACTGCCTTCCGTAGCCGCCGCAAATAGTCCTGAGCAAGGCTCAAAACCTATGGGGAAGCAATATCTCGACATTTCCCGCTTCCGGTGATCGGGGAGGAGTTGGCTGATGTCGGGCCTGGGGTTGATTGATTAGATCTATGATCCGGGGGTGGACCCTCGACCGGTAGGGTAGCTCCTGCGGGTTCTCCAGGTGAGAGCCAATCCACGAGGTTTCCTGGAGTCGCTTCGCCTTTCTCAGCCGCCGCCCGATCGCGCACCTCCCAAGAGGTAAACACTGTCTTGCGGTCGTCGTCGGGCTCCCGCCACTGGTACACGCGCCGCCTGGAGCCGTCCGGCAGCTTCTCCCGTCGCAGGTACTCAAGCGGGGCACCGAGCTTGCCCAACAGTAGTTGCACGACCTCCACGGGAGAGGCATCCGGGTGGATCGTCAACCCTAGGAATATCTTGACGTCTTTGGCACACCGCTTTGCACGCTCGGCTAGGGCCTTCACGTCCGGGTCGTCAGCATGAACCTCCCTATGTGGATCCATCAGCGCGGGCAACCCTAGTGCCCGCAGTGCCTCGACCTGGTGCGTAAGCAAGCGAACGTCCTGGGGGCAGAACTGCCCACCGCCGCGCTCGAAGTGTCCCCGCCACTCCCGCCGGTCCCGCATCCGGACATAGTCGGGATGGTGGACGAGGTAGTAGTGGAGCCGGATTTTGGGGTGCCAGCCAGCGTCGTCGAGGAGCTTCAGCCTCGCCGACACGGTCTGGCCATAGCGCTGGTGGAGCAGGTATTTTGCCTCGCTGTACTTCTCCTCCTTAGATTTGCTGCGTTTGTCCTTGAGCGCTCTGTACTCCTGCTCATCGATGTCGGCAGCTGCTGACACCGCCTCGGCCGCGGCGAGCTGGTTGGTTTGCCGTACCTCTTCTACTGCCTCACCCACGAACTGGGCTTCTTCCTTCCTTGCGGCGAGGGCCTCCACGAGTGGGGCGAGCTCGGCCATGCAGGCCTCGGCGGCCGCCACATCCCCAGAGTCCTCCGCCGAAGCCAGCTGAGCGCTCAGCGCAGCGACACTCTCACGGACCTCGGTGTCGGAGATGATGCTCACCTGGTGCCCTTCTGCTTCCAAGCCGCGCACGAACGCCTCCCTGTATCGAAACATCGCAGCGTTAATGCGCGCGGCCATCTTCGCCCAGGTCCTCCGAGTGATGGGCTCACACGCCTGGTCGACGTCGAAGGAGTCCGCTTCATGCAGCAGCAGCAAGTTCTGTTTGAGCAATCGGTTCTGGGATTTGAGGAGTTGCTTGTAGGACATGGCACCGCCGGCGACCTTACCCACCCCAAAAGGTCTTGCCCAGACGAAGCGAGGGACGAATTCGCGCACCCGGGCGAGCTGCTGCTGGCCCTCCGTGACTGGCACCGCGCCCTGGTACACCCCAAACACTGCGCGGATGGGTGAGGGCTCGTCAATCGATACCCCGGCTGCAATGGTCGGTGTGCAGATGATGATGTCGTAGCCCTTGATCACCTCGTTGAGGTTGTTCACGCAGCCGTAGGCAGGGTGACCGGGCTCCGAGACAGTCTCACTATCGATGCGCAGGATCTTCTTGTCGGGGAACTTCTTAAGGAAGTAGCTCTCCATGTTGAGCGAGCCCCATTTTGAGGAAGCCTTCTGTGAGTCGAGGCAAATCATTATGGGCTGGCCGTCCGCTACCCAGCGCTCTGCTTCGGCCACCAGGGGGGCGGGCGTAGAGGTATCGTAAATAGTCACCTCCGAACCGCACTCTGGTTTCCATTCATTGAGTGCGATCCAGGGAGCCCCCTCGACTCCCGCATACTCCATCAGGAAATCGACCGAGAGGTCAGAAAGATCCGCATCGAGAGCGATCACCAGACCGCCAGTGGTGAGCACCGTTTGCAGCAGCTCCCGGAGCGTCTGCAGGATGGCTACCCGGTGCTCGCGGCAGGTGGCGCTATCGAGGGCGTGCCACAGATCCTGCTCCCACTCGTCTAACACCACCACCGCGCCCGTCCATCGGCTCGGATCGAACCTGGCCTGACTGCCCGGGTGCAGCGAATCGATACAAAGCCCGAAGCCCAGCAGCTGGCCCACTTCAGAGCTGCGCAGGTCCTCTACCCACTCGACACCGAGCCGGTGGCAGATTGCCCGGCCCAGCACGACGCGGTTGGTCACCACAATAGTCGGCCTCCCCCATCGCAGCGCACTCGCTACCACCGGTTCGAGGGCCTGGGTCTTTCCTGTGCCCTTCGCACTCTTCACGAAGCAAAGCCCGGATCGGGGGAACGGCAGCTTCTCCAGGTAGCGGCGGTTGAAAGTAACAGTTGGCGCGTGCGTTAGGCGGTAGTGGTTGAGGGCTGACCACTGCTCCAACGGCAACGCGGCTGCGAACGCCTCCTCGAAGGCATGGGCTCCCCGAGCGACCACAAAGTCATCGATGCCAACCTTCTGGGTTCCGCCCGGCAAATCGATTATCAGGACCTCGGCACCAGCGAGCAGATAGAGCCTACCGGTCTGGTCTATGGCCATTCGCACGTTGCGGATGGTCTGGGGCTTCACATCATGATCGAAGCAGATGAAGATGCGACGGCCTTGCTGTGCAAACAGCTGCAAGTCGGGGGTGAGGGTGCGGATTGTGCTCTCCACTTCCTCACGGCGGCGGTATCCATTGAAGACCCCCGGCAAGGCGACGGCTACATGTCCGAGCGTGAGTAGGCAGCCTGCCTTTTTTGCCCCTTCGACCACGATCACAGGGATCTCTGGGTGGGCCACCACCCAGGCCCAGAAGCCACGCCGCCGCTCTGAAAGCTTCACCCCCACCCTGTAGCGCCTGGCGACTTTCTTCCAGACCGACCAGGGCACATCGAGGAAGAACACCCTGGTCGGCATCTTCCTTGGGTGTTCATATTTTTGCCAGTCCGGTTCGCCGGTGTCCTTAACCTTCGGCACCCCGTTGTCGTCGACTTTCGGCCTGGGCCTGTCGGGCTTGAAGCAGCCCCACATCATCCTCGACCACCCTGAATACGGGTCGAGGCCGTTGCAGGACCAGCCACGCTCAAACGGTGGCAGACGGCGCTCTCTTGTATGCGCCGCCAGTTTGACTTCCCAGTTCAAGAATTCGGCGATTGGAAAGGCCCTGCCGTCGTAAGGATTCGACGTGTCGGCCAGCAGTGTCCGCACGTTCAATGAGACGATTTCAGGATTTACTCCACTGCCTTCTACCCACTCTTTTGCATGGTCAGTATCTGGCATGGAAGAATCAAAAAGGTCTGTGAATCCAATCGAAAAAGAATACATCCGGACTAACCTCCAGGTATATAGCGATGATTCAACCGACCCGAACTTACAGCGATCGATTCAATCGTTTGTTAAAAGAGAAGAGCCTGGAGGGAGTGGCATAGAGCGAGGAATATTGCAGTATTTGGCACGCATAAAGCCAAAATTTGCACAGAACAATTCCCAGTAGCGCGGAATTAAGAATTCGGCTACAATTGAGCTAAGTTATTATTTGTTAGGCCGCCCTCCGAGGCGGTTTTTTCTTGGCGGGGGTCCGCGAGAAAAATGGATTAAATAAAGTTGTATTGATGTCCCTAAAATTGCTTGCAATAGAAACTCAATCATTGCGAGCCTCCGGCAAGTGTCTAGCTGCAACGACCGGATGCTCGCTGTACAAGGGCGAAATCTGAAACCAGCCCATCAGGCCCCAGCAGCCATGAAGTGTCTAGCCGAAGTTGATTGATCCAGGTGGCCGCATCTGACCGACCAGATATCTGCCAGGGGCCGGACTGCCTCGCTCACCTCAGGCCCAGTGAGCATGATCTCCAGGGTGGCGGGGCGTGTCTTCAGTAATGCTAAGAGGGTGGCTTCACTGAGCAGCCTGAAGCGCACCGCGAGGCCCACCTCGTCGAGTACCAGCAGATCGAAATGCGCGACGCTCTCCTCAACATGGCACCACAGGCAAGCTACCGCCTCTCGCTCCGCTTCAGTAGGAGGTGAGTCGATCACTCGGGCAACGTCTGGTCGTAACCAGATAAGGTGCTCCCCCATCAGCTTCCTTGGTCGGGCCGGCCCACCGTCGATGCCGCCTTTGAGTAATTGAACAACGAGCACCCGCCGTCCTTGGGCTGCAAGCCGCAAACATTGGACGATTTCGGTTAGTGGAAAATAACGCTCCTGGGATGTATGAACGTGAACTTCACCGGGTGCAGATATCACAAGAAAATCCTCCAAATAATCACCAGTTCCCCACTCACGCAAAACCGTGAACGAAAACAGTACGGACGCACTTACCCGCACAATGTCAAACTGATGGGCCAAACATTCAAATCGTTTCGGACCTCCGCGATCGGGATAGCTAAACCGCCGCAGTGGCCACTGATTTAGATTGCTCGTCTACCGAATGAATTGAGCAAAAGCTAACACCCGCGCAGTGCAAGATCAAGACCGTTTCTGATCGCTTAAAGCCCGATATACGCGACCGTGACACGCAAAATCATACGCGACCGTGACACGGGCCACGCGAGGCTATACGCGACCGTGACACGCAAAATCATACGCGACCGTGACACGCCGACCCCCATATTTAGACTAGGTGTAGAGCAAAAAAGGCTACTATCACCACTCCTAGTGGCAATGTCAACCACCCTGCTATAATCACCCCAACGTGAGTGAGTGGGGTACCATGAGCGAAAGGGAACCCTTTTTCAGGTTTGACGGACAGATTGCCAGGTATTTGCCCCGTGGCGGAGCGACCCTCAAGAACCCTGACGCGCAGACTCCTGCACTGCGGCGTGACGACAGAGGGGTTTGGTTTCTAGAGATGACTTTCACGGCTGATCCTGATCACCCCTCTGAAATTGAGTTGACCCGTCGCATTCCCTTGGACAATCTATCCGAGGAAGACTGGCAGAACCTTCAACATTGGTACGCCAACCTCGATTTCAAACAGATCATCGCTCAGGGCATCAGCAACGGCCTAGAGAAGATCGAAGATACACGCGTGCAGCGGCTTTTTATGAGCCTACTGACGTTCTTGAACCCGCGCCAAGTAGCTGTACTCATCTATCTGTACCGGGCGGCGGACGAGCAGGGCTCTACTCCCCAGGTGTGCTTTGAGTCCAACGAGCTATTGGAAGCCCTGGGCTATTCGCGCTCTAACGATGGACGTTTCCCGGCTGAGGTGCGGGCTCAATTGAACAGAGACCTAGTGGCCCTGCACCGTATGGAATTGGTTATTCCAGATCCGGAGCAAGATGCCAACGCCAGCCGGGCCGTGTACCTAGTCAAAAATATTCTTCGGATTGAGAAATTCGCCGTTGACAAGGGAGGCAGGAAGACCTTCGACTGGCAGAAGGCTGCCGACTATACCCACGAACTAGCGGACGGCTACACGGTCTCGCTGGGATTTTTCGATACCATCAAGCGTGGTAGCGATTATTTGCTACTTTCTAAAGACATTGATCTTAAGCAAAAACCTAATGCCCAGGCCTCCCGCAACTACCGCATGAAGTTGCAAACCTACTTGTGGGGACGGATGGCTTGGGACGACCTCCAAGAAGGTCAGTACCTGAACGTTTCGTTGGCCTACTTGTTAAAGCACCTCGAACTGTTCGGTAACAACAAATCGCGCAACAAAGCAATTCTCTATGAAGTGATCGAAGAACTCAAGCGCGAGGGTGAAGACCCTAAAAGTGAGGGCCTCATCGTGGATTACAAAGAAGTTGTTAACCGAAAATCTGTCACCGTCCGCTTCAAAATCAACCCGAATAGGGCCAGGCGGAAGTCGTCAGCCTCATAAAACATGCCGCAGGGCTCCCAGGCCAACAGGTCCGCCTTTCAGCTGGTCCAGCTCCAGTTCCAGTTCGGCTTTTTGGCTCTCGAGCAGCGCTAACTCGGCTTCGAGTCGCTGACAGCGTGCTTCGGCTTTTAGCGCCCGCACCTGCCAGCGAATCGCCGGGACAAGGCTACCAGAGGACCTGTCCTCAAGTAGCTTCTGCGAAGCTCTCTGTTCGAACTCGCGTCGCCCAATGGGGGACTCCACAACATTTTCACTGCAAGCCCACGGCACAGACGGAGCTGCTTGAGGCACTTTATCGGCAGGCGAAGCGGCAAGAGGGGTGCTGTTCTCCTGTGGGTCACCTGGTAGGCCGTCCCTACTCATGTCTGGTCGGAACCGACTTGCCAAGTGGGCGACCAGGGTGCTAGTGGGTCGCCCATTGGGGGACAATGCGACGGCCTCTGACCACACTTGCTCTTGCCGTTCGGGGGGCAGAGGCACCAAGGGCCTAGCCTGGCGTTCGTTGAGTGGGAGAGGCCACTCTACCCCGCGCTCCTGGAGGTTGCGCACCGTGATTGCCGCATCTATCAGCCGGTAGGCATGGGAGCGGTCGATACCGAAACGCTCCTTAACGTACACGTCCCAAGTGCTGTGGGTCCTGACGTACAACCTCCCCGCCTTGATTTCAGCGAGTGCTGCGCCGAGGCTCAGGTACCGGACAAGAGCCCGCTCAACCTCCGTCTCAATGGCTTCGAGATTGCGAGGCGTATCGCCTCCACATATCGCATGAGCGCCTGCCTTCATGATTCTCCTCAATATCTCCGTGCGACTGATGATTCTACTGAGACAGCCTGAAGTAATGCCTGCAGGGCCACTGATCGAGAAGTCAAGATGATTCCTCCAAGGGGTTTGTGGTAGTTGGTTGTTTACAACCCGATGTCACGCCATGAGGCTACTCAAGCTACACCCGCTCGGTGCTGCATGGATAGCAGTGACCACTTCGCATTGCACTCAGTTCGCTTGCAGACGTCAACTTTGATAGGCATCGAGCGCAAGTCGAGACCGTGCTCCGCCACCTCCTGCCGCACCTCGTTCAGTATGTTCAGCGTCTCGGAGTGCTTCTCGCAGATAGCGCGGTTGCCTAGACGCAGAGCGACGATCTCTTTTTTGAGTTCATCGAACCGTTTTTCTATTACCTCGGCCACCTCACGGGCTGAGGCTGAGGCAGGCACCTGAATGTCTAAAAAATCGGCTACTGCGACCGCGGAGGTGATGGTTCGCTGGGGAGGGGGTCCTATCTTTTTAGAAGCCACGGGAACCTCCAGCATTGGCTCTGGAATGCACTGCTGGCCAGATTCGGCCCCACGGGAAGCCCCACGACCACCTGGCCACTGGCGATAGATAGGCGACGTGGTAATGCCTTGAATTTGCGTTGACCTCTTTGCGGCTAGCCCGCCTGTGAGCCAGGTACGACGGTCCCGATTGCCACACCCGCCTCTGCGATTCTGGCTCGACGAGACACTTCTGCCTGACTTCTACGGTCTGTTGCCTCTCGGGGTCGTACGCAAGGCGGGTTATTACTGCAACTGCTGTGAGGCTCATCGTCCCTGCCCCCGCTCGAAACGGACAACGAGGGAGTGGTCTTCTGCTCCACTGGTCTGACGCAGGCCAGCCACAGCAAAGCCGAGGGCTAGCGCGAATAAGCACTTAGCTGTCATAATGACTCCTAGAAATTATTGTTCTCAAACCGCCCTTGCCGGGGCGGTTTTTTATTGCCTGTATGCCGCAAATCTGCGAACTTGCGGCGGATCTCTGCACAGACCGAAGCCGCATTGCCCGCCCACCTTCATCGTTCTTAGATGATGGAAGAACGGGTCAGCAACTGGGTCTTGCTCAGTACCGTGCGCAGCATCTCTGCACCAAACTTGCGCTAATATTGAGGTCATTCTGACGTGGTCCTTTCACGTTAGTTTGAACGCCAAAGATGTGCCTGCCAGCGTGTCTTTGGGAAAGAATGACACGTATTGTTAACGCGTTGACAGGACGTCATGGGCGCTACGAGCCCACGCTCCTCGGGATCAAAGTCAACGACATGATCTGGCTTGTCGAGGACGAGGATGCCCGGCGCTTCATCCGACAGAACAGAATCGCCGTGTCGAGGCGGGGAGTTCACCTGAGCCGCGACGGCAAAAGACATCACCGCTCGCCCCATGAGATTGCATTCATCGAACGGTTCTCGGTCCAATGGTCCGCGAACGCGGCAAGAGTGTCGGGGATTGCGGTGCCGCACAACCCGACTTCCAGGTAGGGTGGTTTCTCACAGAGCAAATTGACTACCTGCTGCTCGGTGATCAGGCCATAGCGGATAGCGAGGCCAACCTCATCGAGAACCAGGTAGTCGAACCGGTGAAGTTGTTCGCAGATGTGCGCCCAAAGTGCCCTGACGGCTGAAGCTTCAAGCTCGTTGACATCGTCGCCAGCTATAGTTCTCGTGATCCCCGGTTGCACCCAGTTAAATGAGGGACCCAGGGAAATGGGTCGCTCTGGTCCGAGGCCCGGTGACCCCATTAGTAGTTGGGCGAACAGGACTGGCCTTCCCTGTGCAGCAAGCCGCAAGGCGTTCACCATCACTGAGGTCGGGAAGCACCTTTCCGAGTAAGCGTGGATGTACACCTCGCCGGGAGGCCCCGAGAGGCGTCCTGTTTGTGTATGAACACTCTCTAAAGGCAGGTTGTAGGGCGAATTCGTTTGACGTATAGTAACCATATCCAATGTGCTCGTTCACGTTGGTTAAAAAACGACGCGCATAGATTGTGCGTCCTCTACTCGGCCCTGCAGTCACTTTGGTCGGTGGGAGGCAGGGAAGAGAATTTGTTAAGCCGTCCGGGCGTTAGCTAGGGCGGCTTCTCGCATTTCGTTGATTGATGTTTGGACACAAGCTTACTCCTATTTGTCTCACTCGTAAAGGAAAAAGAGGTAAATTTTGGGCGGCGCGTAGGTGCAACTTGTTTCTGCGGTACAGTTGCTTGCATTTGAGGTCTTGGTACTCTAGGTGCGAGATCGAGGCTCTGGGTCGGAGGGAGTGAAGCTGGAGGGGCTGTGGTCGCCCTTGCAACTCGCCAACGCTTTGGGAGTGCATCGCCAAACTGTCGTCGACACAATCAACGGTAAAGGGAAGTACCCACGGCTGCTGCCTGTAGTGCGGTTCGGGCAGTTGCTCTTCGTCCCAGAAGAGCACGCCCAAGCTTTCCTCCACTGGAGTCGTACAGGCGAGTTGCTCGATGTGCGCGACCTGAGCGAGAAGCTTTACTGGACGACCGACGAAATAGCCCGAGCCAGCGGGGTTCACCGCTCGACCGTGACTAAGGCGATCACAGGACGCAGCGGTAAGTACGCGAGTAGGCTCCCCGCTATTAAGGTCCAAGAAAAGACTTGGCTGGTGAGAAATGCGGACGCCCTCGCCTTTATTGAGGAATGTAAACCAAAAAAGTAGGGGCCGCTTCTTACGTCTACCTTGGATGCATTTCAAAGCGCTGGGCATTTCGCTAAACATGATTTATGAAAGCCTAGGTCCGTGTGCGGAAAATCTAACAACCATAGGCGCAGAAAGATAGTGTCCAAAAGGACACCATGATACGTCTAGGTAGTGGATAAATATATATTAATATGAAGGCATTCTCGGGGATAGCCGAACGGGCTGTAAGTGTTGAGATTGCAAAAAGGCTCAAATAAAGACATCTTACGCATGCAAAATTAATAAGCATGGCTGTAATGACGTGGAACAGAGTGATACATCAAAAACGACCAAAAAAGTGTAAAAAATACTAAGGCTGGAAGTTCTTGGAGCAGGTCGCTTGGCTGAGAAACCCTTCTTGCTTCCCCGCGAATTTGCGATATATGATCAGGTGAATTCTCACAAAATGCATGGGCAAGCGCTGAGCGCTGAGAATTTCTTAACCTTAAGGACTACAAGATGAGCGCTAACCGCAACCAACCTGCAGGCAACGATCCAGACAAATCCGGTCAACCGATCGACGGGTTGAATGATGTTCCCCTAAGTCAACTGGGAGAAGCTCTGGCTAACCTAGAATCCGCTCAAGAACTAATCGAAGATATTGAAAAGTTCAAGAATCTCTCAGAGCTTCTAAAGGAATACTCCCAAGAATTAAGAACAAACCTGAACATAGACTACGTGATCGTCAACGAACATCACTGGGCGACGGGGGAAGCAACCACTTTGGCCGATAGCGCGGCGAAGGGTTTCGAAAGTCGAGCTGATTACAATCACAGCTTGAAAGCGTTTGATCCCTTGCTGAGGTTGGGGGGAACGAAGGAGGGAGTAGAGCTGATGGTAAAACTGAACATTTGCCCCGCACCCAACCAGATGTGCATTGAGGATCTGCTGGTTTTCGATGAATACCCTCTTTTAATGCCTTTCAAGAAAAGCTGGCCATGGCAGACTGATCGTGCCATGGCGTTCACCCCGTTGGTGTTCGGCGAACAGCAGTTTCCCGGAGCTATCGGATGTATCCACTCCCAACCAAGAAGCTGGACTCAGGAAGACTGCAAGGTGATGCTTGATGTGGCTAGACAAATAAGCAGGTCGATCAGCAAAGAGAGGACCTTGGATCGGCTGGTCAGCGAGTTGCAGCTCAAGGTCAAAGAATACTTCAGGTACTACTTGCCAGAAACTGAGGAACTCACCGACGGGGAACTTAGGGTTTTGGTGGTTTTGATGAGGGATGGTTCAGAGAATAAAGAGATAGCTGAAGAATTAGGTAGCACTGAACGGGCAGTAAAAAAGCACGTTATGAATATGCTTTCGAAGACTGGCTCTAAAAACAGGACACAATTGGCGCTGTGGGGTCAAGAGCGTATACGGGAGGTCAAAGTATAGGCAAACCTATGGCGATAGGTTGTCCTAGTCTAACGAGCGGAGAAAATCCCAACTCGCCATCAAAAGCTAGCTGATCAGAAAGCAGCACAGCCGACCGGTAGGCCTGTACGGACGGCTTTTTCGCACACGTCTGCGGCCCGTTTCACACCTCCGGCTCGGCTGATCGCTTGACTCAGGTGCCCGGCGGCTTGTGCAAACTTCGGCTCCTCAAGAACATTCTTGACTGCGAGGCGAAGCCGTTGTGTATTTAGGCCACGAAGTCCGAGGATGACGCCCGAACCGGTCCACTTGATGCGGCTGGCGGTGCCAGGTTGATCGTGTGCCACCGGAATGCCCACCATCGGCACCCCGAAGCTCAAACTTTCGAGCACTGTGTTGAGACCGCAGTGCGTGATGCACAGGGCGGCCTTGGAAAGAAGCTGCATTTGGGGAGCCCAGCGCACCGAAATCGGCTGTCCGGGAAGTGCTGCCGCTTCGCTGTCATCAATGGCCCCCAGGTGCGTGAGCACGAGTTGAACATCAAGATCCGCGCACGCGGAGGCCATTAGCTTCAAGAGCCCCGATTTCCGGTTCTGCAGGGTTCCCAGCGATCCGAACACAAGCGGCCTCCCATCTAGACGTTCCCATGGAAAATCTGCCGCCATTGATCCCAGAGGGGAGCGCAAGGGTCCGCAGAAATGGAAATTGTCCGGCAATTCGTGCCGGGGGTACTCGAACTCGCACGGCTGCTGGCTAACCTGGGCAAGCGTTGAGCAGGTATCGTTGTACCCAGATTGTGGTGGTAGCCCCCACTCTTTACGTGCATCAACGAGAACTTGCCAAATCGAGGCGGAAATTCGGTTGAGCAACGCATAGCCCATACGGTTGCGGAGTTTGGCCCAAACCCCATCCCCGTACTGCCAGCCGAAAACCGGGGGTGGCACAGTGTCTTCCTGGTTGAGCATCAGGGCGCAGCACACTGTCACGTACGGCATCCCTAGACGGTCTGCAACCGTCGCGCCTGCCGGTTCGCTCTGGTCCACGAGCATGGCTTCGATCTCCAGTGCTTTGGCCAGCGCTGGCACATCCCGGCAGAGGATCTGGGCCTCGGCTCGGTAGGTGGCGATTGTGAAGTTAAAATTTTCCAGCCCGTCAGTTCGTCCCAACTTGAGTAGCACCTCGGACCAAGTCCCGAGGGGGTATTCTTCCCTACCGATCGCTGCGAACTCCAGGCCTTCGGCTAGGGCTTTCGTCTCCCAATCCAGTACCCCGAAGTATGTGCAGCGGTGACCACGGGCGATCAGTTCACGGCCCAGGGCAGCTATCGGACGGCTGTGCCCGTCGGCGGCGGGAGCGATGATCCCGAAATGAACCATGATGGCGCAATGTAAAGAACGCTTCACGTTTCAGGATACAGCCGTTGCAGCATGTCGTGGCATTTTCAAAGCCCAAACTCAAGCCGGCCGCCGAGGCGAAACGTAGTGCCCGGTGCCGGGACGCCGCTGAGGTATTCGTACTGGGTATCGGTTAGGTTCTGCACGGCACCGGTGACCTTGAAGAAGGGGGTCAGTGGTACCTCGAAATAGAGGTCCATGGTTGCCCATGCTGAAAGGAACTGCTCGCCGCCTTGGGGTATAGAACCCCCTGCGAAGCCACGGCGCTTGCCCCCGTCGTACCTCCCGAGCAGCGAAACTAAGAACCCCTCATTTTCGTAGGCGAGAGTGGCAGAGACGCTGTTGAACGGAATACCCGGATCTTGGTAGCCAAAGTAGAAGGGGTACAGAGAAGAGTTTTGATCGACAATGACCCCGTACGGCCTGGAGTCGGTGTTTGTCCACGCCCCTCTAAAGCGCCAATGTTCTGTGAACCGGTAGTTGAGTTCGACTTCGAGCCCGCTGGCGTAGCGGCTGCCGACGTTCTGAGAGCGGAATATTAACGGGAAAGCGCTAAAGGGATCGGAGTTCGGCTCTGCCACCGCGACGCGGTAGTTGTCGATGTAGGTATTGAAGTAGGTCAATCGCAGGCCCAGGTTTGGTGCGGGCGTGATGTCGAGGCCAACGTCGTAAGTCACACCCGTCTCCGGCTTGAGGTTTGGATTGCTCGCGAAGGGGGCACCGGAGGCGAACGTGTACAGTTCGTCGATTGGCGGCAGGTTCACAACCTGCGACCAGTTCGCTCGCAGCGAGACTGTTTTGTCCGGGCTGTATCGCAACCCAGCCGCCGGAACCAGGTAACTACCTGCCTGGTTGCTGATGGTGTGACGCAACCCAACGTTCGCCTGCAACTCAGGCCCGAAGTTGATGTCGTCAATTACAAAGAACGCGGTTCGCGATAGGGATCTGTCAGAGAAGCCGCTGTTGTCGAACCTCGTCAACGACCGGTCTTCCTGGAAGTTCACCCCAAAGGAGAGTACTTGGCCGGGGGAGAGGCGTGCGTCCAGCACTGACTGCGCCTCTACTCTGCTACCCTCCCCAAAAGGAATAGGTGCAACGACCGGTAAAAGCGCCGCCTGGCCAACGGGGGTAAGACCCACAAACGGGGCCAGGACATTCGTGTTGATGAAGTAGGGCGGCTGGTAGACCGGTTGGGTGAATTTGAAATAGTTGACGTAGCTTTTGAGGCTTAACCCCGGGCTCGGCTCGTGATTCCAGTAGAGCGTTGCCTGCGTCTCGCTCTGGGTGCTTTGTTCGTTGAAGGCGACGCTCGCCGTCGCTGCCTCAGCCGCGGGGTATGACTGGCCAGTCGGGAAGAGTATGCGCCCATCGGCGGAAGCGTTATACGCAAAGCGGCTGGAGATGAAGGCCGTTGTTGCCGTGTTGGGCAGATAGCGCTGGGTGTCGCACGGTAGCTCGTTGCCGTTGAGGTCGACCGGCAGAAGGCGACTACCGGGTTGTCCACCCCGACAGACTCCGTAAGGGTAGATGTTCGACCCGGGTGAGACGAAGGCGTTCTTCGAGTTCTGCTGGTTGAGCTTCAGCACCAGTGAGTTGTATGGGTCGGGTTTGAAGGAAAGCTTTGCTGAGTAGGTGTCGCTCGCGGCGTAAGACTGATCCGCGCGGCCGCTCACCAATACGGGTGGCCCAACTTCTGGTTTGAGAAGACCGAAAAGCGGTACTCCTGCCGGAGTAACGTCGGTAGACCCGTAGAACTGGGCTTGGTTCGGCAAGGTGAAGGTGAAGGGGTAGTCGTTAAAGGCGACGATCCCGTAGTAGCCGAGGTTGTAACTGAAGGTGTCGTCTCCACCACCGTATTTGGCCAGGTATCTGCTGAACCCATAACTGCCCGCTTCGTAGCCGAGCGTGAGTTTGGGCTGCCCCTTGGGGGTCTCCGTGATGATGTTGATCACCCCACCCACAGCTCCAGCTCCGTAACGGAGTACCGATCCCCCCGAGAACACCTCCACCCGCTCCACGTCTGCAACAGAAAACCTTGAGATGTCGCTGGAGTTGTTGTCGGGCCGGTTCACCAGCACACCGTCGCGCAAGACGAAGAAACGTTGGTCGTTGAAGCCCCGCAAGTAGTTGTTGCCGAAGTTCCGCACTCCACCCAAAGCGGGAGCAAACTGTAGGCCGGGTAACAAAACCAGCGCGTCGGTCACCGTCACGGCTCCCGTCGCCTTGATGTCCGTTTTGTCAACTACGTAAGTCACGGCTGTCGTGTCGCCCTCACGCGTGGGCCGTCGTGTTGCGGTGACAGTGATTTCATCAAGGATGGTGTTGTCAGCTGCACCAACATTCGCAGACTGCTTCGGAGGCGAAGTGTCGTTAGTGGGCTCCCCATTGGTAGCTTGACTCAACATCTTTGCCGGTTCTGCCCAATCCCACCCGGGTGGCAGCGACTGCAAATCTACTGCTCTGTTCATCGCTTCGCGCGAAAGTTCCCTCGCCGTGGAAACGACCTCGTGGTTCCCCATTCGTACCGCTATTGGAGCAGGTGAGGCTCTGGCGCACTCCGCTAAAGCGCCGACGGACAATGGCAGCAAACCTAAAGAAAGAACTAGGCGTCTGCCCTTGAAGATGTTGCATACAATTTTTGATTCCATCATCCGATCCCCATGAAGTCGAATTGGTCCGTGAGTCCGTCTTCCTCAGCCTCGGTGCGTTCAACCCGGCAGGTAGCTAGGAAGGACCTTTCGGGTTCCGTGCGATTTTGCCACGCTTCGAGCATTGACGTGCCCTCGATCGGCTTGGAGGTCCCCTGACCATCAAGGCGTGCTCGGATCTTCTCCTGTTGCCACCGAGGTAGAGCGGGCAGTTCGCCAAGAATCCACGCCACTGCCAGCTCGTAGTGCCCGGTCATCCGTAGACTGTCTGCCAAAATGCGCGAAAAGGTCCGCGAACAGCTCGCCGGGGCAACCGTACCAAGATGAGCCCGGACGGCCTCAATAACCCAGTCATCAGGGTTGTTGAGATTTTCGCGCAACTGCAAAGAGGGCACTGTCCCACTCTCGGCGAGGCGCTCGATCAGCTTTGATTTCTCAAGCACGAGCCGCCTCCCTGGCAGCCGAAATGCGCGCCTTCTCGTGCAGAGAGACCGCCCGATGGTAGAGCCCCATCACATTAGCGACCCGTGCCAAATCCTCTGGGATCACCGTTGCCCGTGGGTATTGCCGGTGCAGTCTGGACATGATAGCCGGGGTAACCGCTCCACCGTTGATCACGACCTGGTCGGCTGGCACGTTCCGCCATAGCGCGGTCAAATCCGAAATTTTCTGCCGAGCGTACTCCTCTTCTGCTTCCTCGATGACGCCGTTGAAATCGACCACCTGCATGTTCTCGTGGTAGTACCTGTTATTTTTCGATGCGATTGCAGCGCGGATACGTGGCCGGGACACTCCGTAAAGCCCCAGTTTGCTGAGGTGGTCTGCCACCGCATCGACTCTTGCTGCGTCGAGGCCCCCTTCGAAGTGCCGGGAGTGGGTCGCCTGTAGGAGGTTACCCGCGACATAGGCCGCGTCCAGGGTCCGTCCGCCGAAATCGGCGACCTTGTAAGCGGTGCCCTTGCGCAGCTCGCGGCGTGCCGCCAAATAGTAGAGGACCGGCACCGCCTCGCAACTGACTTCTAGGACCTGCACATCGACTATGACTGCCCGCCCATCGACCCGCACGATCCGCCGCCCCTCCAGGAGCCGCTTGATCGAATCTTTCATTGAGCCCTCTAGCCATTCGCCAAGAGGGCATTGAGTTACCACCAGCGCCCGCACCTCTGTCTCAGTAGGTGCCAGGGCCGCGAGCATCGCGTCTAGGAACAGCTGGCTGTCAGCATCGTCTTTCGAGCCGTCCGCCAGTGACCTGGGGTTGAGCCCGGTGTGCGCTCCGGGTCCAAGCAGAAACGTAGCCCCGCTCTCGGTACGCTGCACCCGGAGCGTGTGACTATCGCTCTTGAATCCCTCCTCCTGGCCGAGCAGCACGTCGGCTGATAATCCACGGGCCTGCGGCGCGTCCTTCGCCACCACCGCTTCTATCCGGAGGA